>MIAC01000178.1 GCA_001830475.1 Rhodospirillales bacterium RIFCSPLOWO2_12_FULL_67_15 | reverse complement strand
CTCGAGGATCGGTCCCATCAGGCTTTGCATCGCCTCCGGGTTTTTGCGGAAATGCTCGACCACCGCCTGCTCCTGGCCGGGAAAGCGTTGCGCCTGCTGGACCAGAGCCCGGTTGATTTCCTCTTGGCTCACCTGGATGTTGTTGAGACGGCCCACTTCCGCGAACAACAGCCCGAGCCGGACGCGCCGCTCGGCGATGGCGCGAAAGTCGGCCTTGTGCTCGTCGTCGGTCTTGGCCTTTTCCGCCTCGGTCAGGGCTTCGGCGGCGTTCGCTTTTCCCTCCGCCGCCTGCTTGCGCTGCTGCTCGAATTGGTTCCAGATGGCCTGAAACTCGTTCTCGACCAGGGTCGGCGGGGCCTCGAAGTCGTGCGCTTCGGTGAGCGCGTCGAGCATCTGGCGCTTGATGCGCAAGCGGGAGATTTCCTTGTATTCGCGGCTCTGTTCTTCGCGGACTCGGGATTTCAGCGCCTCCAGGTCGGAAAGACCGACCGCTTTGGCCAGCGCGTCGTCGATGGCGGCCGGCTCGGCGAGTCGGACTTCCTTCACCGTCACGGCGAATTCCGCGTCCTTGCCGGCGAGTTCCTGAGCGGCATAGTCTTTCGGGAACGCGATCTTGACCGCGAGATGGGCCCCGGGCTTAGCCCCGAGGAGCTGGTCTTCGAAGCCGGGAATGAAACTTCCCGAGCCGAGTTCGAGCGAATAGCCCTCGGCCTTGCCGCCGGGGAACTCCTGGCCGTCGACGCGGCCGACAAAGTCGATCACCGCGACGTCGCCCTTGGCCGCGGCGTGGGTGGCGGGCGCGGGCGTGGTGGTCTTGCGGCTCGCGGCGATGCGCTTGAGCGCCTCCGTCACCTTGGACTCGTCCACCGGAACCACCAGGCGCTCGAGGGCAAGCTTGGAAAAGTCCATCGGCTTGATGTCCGGCATCACATCGAGGGACAAGGTGTATTCGAGATCCTTGCCGTCGCCGAAGGCGGTGACCTCGATGTTCGGCTGGGTTGCGGGACGAATGCCGCGTTCGGTCATGGCCTGGCGGCTCGAGTCGCTGAGCGCGCGATCGAGCACCTCGCCGCGCACCGCGTCGCCGAACTTGCGCTTGAGGATCGCGAGCGGAGCCTTGCCGGGGCGGAATCCGGGCAAGCGGACGCTGCGCGCGAGATCGCTCAGCCGATCGCCGATCTTCGATTCGATTTCCTTGGCCGACACGGCGATCTTGAATTCCCGCCTGAGGCCCTCCGACTTCGTTTCTTTGACTTGCAGCGGCATCGCTTGATCCTGAATTCCCGATCTATCCATTTCGGCCGGCGCCGGGCGGGGCGGGGGCTGGTGCGGGCGGAGGGACTCGAACCCCCAAGACTTGCGTCACGGGAACCTAAATCCCGCGTGTCTACCAATTCCACCACGCCCGCGGGCCATGCAAGGCGCGCGAACTTTATACCATAACCCCCACCTGTCAACGCGGCCCCGTGCGGGGAAAGATCCGGCTTTTTCAGGTTTTGAGCAGGGCACGGACACCTGAGGATACGCGCACTTCGCCGCGGTCGCTGTAGGCCTCGTGATTTTCCTCGATGTCCCCGAGACGATAGAGGTAGTTGACCATGATCCCGGCCGACTGGGCAAAACCCTTGGGCGAAGTGTCCGCCAGCCAGTTGAGCCGCTCGAGCCGCGCGCCGTTGGTGAGATGGAAGTGAGCGACGGGATCGAGCGCCCGTTTCTCTCCCGCCTTCTCGCGGGCGAGATAGCGGGCGCAGACCCGGAGCAGCGGATCTTTCAGGGCTTCGGCGAGTGCGGCATTGGCGGACCACCCGGACCCACGCAAGAGATCGACAATCGTGCCGGGTTTTTCCGCATCGAGGCCGACCGCCTTCAGGCGCGCGACTTCATCCGGCAGGAACACGCCCGTCCCTTCCTCGGCTTTCGCTTTCTCCAGCCACGCCAAAAAACCGGGAACCGGCGACAGGGTGGCGAAAGTCTTGAGGCCCTTGAATTCGGCGGTCAGGCTGTCCACCACCCGCCTGATCAGGAAGCCGCCGAAACTGATTCCGGCGAGCCCTTTTTGGGCATTCGAGATCGAATAAAAGATCGCCGTATCGGCGTCCTTCGGGGCTTGCATCGGGGCCGCCTCGTCGAGCAGCGCGCCGACGTTGTCGGCGAGCCCGTCGGTCAGCGCGACCTCGACGAAGATCAAGGGTTCGTTTGGCATGCGCGGATGAAAGAAGGCAAAGCAGCGGCGGTCGGAATCGAGCCGGTTCTTGAGATCCTCCCAGCCGCCGATGGCGTGCACCGCTTCGTAGGCGATCAGCTTTTCAAGCAGGGTCGCCGGCGCGGTGTCCCACGCGATGCGCCTCAGCTCGAGAAAGCCGATATCGAACCACGTCGCAAGCAACCCTTTGAGATCACGATCGAGCACCGCCAGCACAGGCTCCTGAGGAAGAAATCCCAGGATTTCGGCGCGCATGTCGACCAGGAACTTAACCCCCTCGGGCAGGGCGTTGAATTGGGTCAGAAGGCGAAGGCGCGGGCTCTCCAACGCTTGGCGCAGGGCCGCCCTTGCGTTTTGCTGCTCTTTGCGATCCTTGGCGGACTGAAACGCGCGGATCGCGCTTTCCACCGCCGCCGGGTCGGGGTCGAAATCTTCGGAAAGGACCTTGAGGAAACGCCTCCGGCCGGTCGCGTCGAGCGCGAGATACGCTCGTCCGAGGGCGGCGGCGCGGCCGCGCGCCGAAACCTCGCCGCCGCGCGATTCGAGACATTCGCGCATCTGGCGGCGCACCCGGTCCACATCCCCACCGGGCAGCTCGGGGCGCAGGCTCGCGGTCTCGGCGCTGTACCCAGCGTCGGCGATGCCGTGCCACAGGCCCTTGAGGTTGGCGAACGCTTTCGACAGAAACGTGCGTGGTACAGGATCGTTCATGTTTGGTGTTCTCTGCGGTTCCTTTGTTGAAATGGAACGAAATTATTAACTCTCAAGCTCGACTCGATTTCACCCGTCGAGCGGGGCGGTGAGTCGGCGCAAAACCGCGGGCAAGGCTTCGGCGAGGTCCTCGGCGATCAAGCCGAATCCCGCCTCCCGGGCAGCCTCGCCGTGCAGCCATGCGGCCGCCTGGGCCGCCCGGAACGGATCCATACCCTGCGCCAGCAGACCGAGAATTATACCCGCCAGCACGTCCCCGCTCCCGGCGGTGGCGAGCGTCGGCGGTGCGTTCCCATTGAGCACGGCGCGGCCGCCCGCACCGGCGATGACCGTATCCGGCCCTTTCAAGAGAATGGTCGCGCCCGAGGTTTTGGCCGCCGCCCGCGCGCGCGAAAGCTTGTCGCCGGCACTGCCGAACAGGCGGGCGAACTCACCTTCGTGCGGGGTCAGGATACAGGGCCCGCGGATCGCGGCGAACAATTCCTCGCGCCGGCCCGCGAACGAGGTGAGCGCATCGGCATCCAAAACCGCCGCGCGGCGGGTCTTGAGCGCGGCGAGCACCCGGCGCCGCGTTTCGGGTCCGACGCCGTTGCCGGGGCCAACGAGGAAGGCGTTGCGGCGCGCATCGGCGGCCAGCTTGCGGAAATCGGCATCGCCCTTACGGCCCGCACCGAGCGGCGCGACGACGACGCCCGGCGCGCCGGCGGCATAAACCGCGAACGCCTTCGCCGGGGCGGCGATGAACACCAGACCCGCGCCTGCGCGTCGCGCGCCGGCGGCGGCGAGCCGGGCCGCGCCCGTCATGATCGCGCCGCCGACGATGACCGCGTGCCCCCGGCGATATTTGTTGGCATCCCAGGCTGGAGACGGCAGAACGTCAAGCCACAGTTCGGGATCGTTGGCGAAGGTCTCGGGGCGGATGTCGTTCAAGACGGAGTCCGGAATTCCGATGTCCTCGACCGCCACCTCGCCGCAATGCAGCCGACCCGGATAGAGAAGGTGTCCCGGTTTGCGGCGGAAGAACGTCACGGTCAGGCGCGCCATCGGGGCGATACCCCGGATCGCGCCGGTGTCGCTGTCCACGCCGCTCGGAATATCCACCGCGATGCAAGGAAGTTTTCGTTCGCCGAGCGCAGCGAGCGTCGCGCCGGCGGCGCCGTCGAGGGCGCGCGCCAGACCCGCGCCGAACAGCGCGTCCACGATCAGCGTTGCGCCGTCGAGGACCGAGGACGCCAGCGCCTGCACTTCGCCCGTCCAGCGCGCGGCGTTGGCGGCCGCGTCGCCTTTGAGGGCGCTTCGCGGGCCGAGCAGGGCCACGCGCACCGGCCAGCCCATGTCCTTGAGCAAACGGGCGACGACGAAACCATCGCCGCCGTTGTTGCCTGGACCGCATAGGACCGTCACGGGTTGCGGGGGGAAACGGCGGTGCATGTGACGGACCACCGCCCCGCCCGCGTTCTCCATTAACGTGAGCGAAGCAATACCCGACGCCCTGGCCAGAGCGTCGGCACGCGCCATTTCTTTCGCCGATAGTAGGGCCTGTCGCCACATGGGTCACCGCCTGGGGCCTATCATAAGGCCCCGCCCCGGATCGGAAAACCGGGCTTGGAGAGCGGTGGGAGTGCCCGCGCCGGTGGGCTATTCTATCCTTCCGCGCGTTCCCAGGGGGTTAGCGTCGGACATGCCTTACCGTCAGATCGTTCACATCCTGCTCGTGCTGCTCGCCGCCGATCTCGTTTTGGCTGCGGCCTGGGAAATGGGCCACGGCGATCCCTTCTTTTTTGCCTGGCCCGCCCTGGAACGGGCCTGGAAAGCGTCCACGAGTTCGCATGTTATCGCCGACTCTATTGTGGTCGGGAGTAACGTTTTCATCGTGGTTTTTTTGGTCGCGCGGGCATTGAGCCGGCAGGCGCGGATCGCGAAGGAACTCGCCGCCAGCCAACAACGACTCGGCGATTTCTCGGCGACGGCCTACGAGTGGCTGTGGGAGATGGATGCCGGCCTTCGCTTCAGCTATTTCTCCGACCATTTCGAGAAAGTCACGGGGCTGTCGCCCCAATCCATCCTCGGCCGCCGGCGCGACGAGATCGCCTCAGGCGCGATCACCGAGGAACATTGGCAGCGCCATCTCGACGACCTCGCCCATCGCCGGCCCTTCCGTAATTTCGAATACCGAATTGCCGACGATTCCGGCCGCATCAATTATCTCAGCGTCAGCGGCATTCCCATTTTCGAAGCCGACGGAACGTTCGCCGGTTATCGCGGCACCGGCAGCGTCGTCACCGAGCGCAAGTTCGCCGAGGAGCGTCTGCGGGAGAGTCATGCCCTGCTGCGCACCATCATCGACGCCGTCCCGGCGATCGTGAACCTGAAGGATCGTCACGCCCGCTTCCTCCTGGTCAACCGCTACCAGGCCCAGGCCTACGGCATGGAGCCCGAGCAGATGATCGGACATACCCTCGCGGAAGTGCTCGGCACACCCCAGGGCCGCCTCTTCACCGCCAGCGATCTTGGCGTTCTCGCTTCCGGCCAGCCGCTCTTGAACTATGAATTGGAATGGAACGATCGCTTCGGGCTCGCGCACCTCTTGATTGTCAGCAAGGTTCCCCTGATCGACGCATCCGGCGCGCCGACCCAACTCGTCTCCGTCGCGCTCGATATCACCGAGCGGCGCCGGATGGAGGAATCCGCCCTCCGCCTCATCGCCGCCATCGAAAACTCGCCGGAATTGTTCGTCATCTATGATGCCGACGACCGGATCGCGGTGACCAACAAGCATTTCCGGGACATCAACCGCGCCGCGCCCGGCAGCGCCGCCATGGGCATGACTTTCGAGGAGCACATCCGCCGGATCGTCAAGGCCGGGTTGGTTCCCGACGCGATCGGGCGCGAAGAGGAATGGGTTGCCTGGCGCCTGGAACGCCACCGCAATCCGACCGGTCCGTTCGAACTCCGGCGCCAACAGGGGCAAATAGTGCGCATTACCGAGCATCGGCTGCCCGACGGGAGCACGGTCGTCATGTCGGCGGACGTGACCGAATTGAAGCGCATCGAAGTCGAATTGCGCGCCGCCAAGGAAGAGGCCGAACTCGCCAACCGCACCAAGACGGAATTTCTGGCCAACATGAGCCACGAGCTGCGCACGCCGCTCAACTCCATCATCGGATTCACCGACATCCTGGTCAATCGCCGTTTCGGGCGGGACGACCCCCGTTACGACTCCTATCTCAAGGACGTCAACGACGCCGGACGCGATCTGCTTCGTCTCATCAACGACATTATCGACATCTCGCGCATCGAACGCGGCCAGCTTGTCTTGAGCGAGCGCAACGTCGACGTGCCGCGCTTGATGACCGCATGCTACCGTCTGGTCCTGGGGCGCGCCCACGAAGCGCAGGTTCGCATCGACCTGGCCCTGCCCAAGGATATTCCCGCCCTTCACGCCGACGAACTGCGGGTCAAGCAGGCGTTGCTCAACGTGCTTGCCAACGCGGTCAAGTTCACCCCGGAGGGAGGAAGGATCGACTTCGGAGCCGCGGTCGAGCCGGACGGCGGCATCGCCTTTACGGTCAACGACACCGGCATCGGCATTCGCGCCGAGGAAATTCCCAAGGTCATGTCCCTGTTCGGGCAGGCGGACGGATCGCACGCCCGCAAGTACGAGGGCGCCGGGTTGGGCCTGCCGATGACCCGAAGCCTGATGGAGTTGCACGGCGGCGAGATGAAGCTCGACAGCACGCCCGGAGTCGGGACTGTCGTGCAACTGCGGTTTCCCAAATCCAGATCCGTAAGAATTTAGGTCCCGCGGGGCCTTCGGAGGGTCCGATGCTGATGCTGTCTCCCCTGTTCAACGCGCTCCATGCTCTGGCCGCAGCCCTTTGGGTAGGCGGGATGTTCTTCGCCTATGTCGTCCTCAGGCCGGCGGTCGGATTTATGGAGCCGCCCGACCGCCTCACGATGTGGAACAACGTCTTCGACCGTTTCTTCCTCTGGGTTTGGGCCAGCGTGATCGCGCTTCCGGCCACCGGATATTACGCCGTTTACGCCGATTTCGGCGGTTTCGCCCAATCGGGAGTGCATGTCTCGCTCATGCACGGCCTGGGCTGGATCATGGTCGCGATTTTCGTGTTCCTGGTCGCGGGGCCTTATCGGCGCTACCGTGCCGCCGTGGGAATCCAGGACTGGCCGGCCGCAGGCCGGATTCTGGTCGTGATCCGGCGCACCGTCGCCGTGAACCTGGCGCTCGGACTGGTCACCATCGCCATCGGCGCCTCGGGCCGCCTGTGGTGAAGATGCCACCGACACGCCGCGCCGCCCGTCGGACCCTGGCGGCCAAAGACGTCCGCGTCTTCACAAAAGGCTCTCCCTACAAGGGGTATTTCCGGATCGATCGCTATCGCTTGAGCCATCGACTGTTCGACGGCGGCTGGAGCGCGCCGATGACGCGCGAGGTCTTCGAACGCGGTCATGCCGTCGGCGTTCTGCTCTACGATCCCGACCGCGATGTCGTGGTTCTGATCGAACAATTTCGGATCGGCGCCTATGCCATGCAACCGACGTTGCGGTTCCGCCGGCGCGTCTCGCCCTGGCTGATGGAAGTCGTCGCCGGAATCGTCGAGAAGGGCGAAAGCCCCGAACACGTCGCCCGGCGCGAAGCGCGCGAGGAGGCCGGCTGCGAGGTTCTCGATCTCGTTCCCATCTGCGATTATATGGTGACCCCCGGCGGTTCCACCGAGACCGTGATCCTTTTCTGCGGCCGGGTGCGGGCGTCGCGTCACGGCTCCATTCACGGAATCGACGCGGAGCACGAGGACATCCGGGTTCACGTCGTTCCCTCGGCCCGGGCGCTCGTATGGCTGGACTCGGGCGCAGCCTGCAATTCCATGATCGTCATCGCCCTGCAATGGTTCCGCCTTAACCGGGACCGGCTCCGGAAGCGCTGGAGAACGCGCGCGAAGATAACCCGGCGTCGCGCTTGATCGCCCTTCGGAGGCTGGTTAGTCTTTGAATTTCACGCGACGACGGAAATCTCCCTCCATGCAGGTCCGCGACGGATTTCTCGATACCATCGGCGAGACGCCGCTGATCCGGCTCAAGCGCGCCTCCGAAGCGACCGGCTGCGAAATTCTCGCCAAGGCCGAGTTCCTCAACCCCGGCAGTTCGGTCAAGGACCGCGCCGCGTTGGCCATCGTCGAGGACGCGGAACGGACAGGTCAGCTCAGGCCGGGCGGCGTGATCGTCGAGGGTACGGCCGGCAATACCGGCATCGGCCTCGCGCTGGTCGGCAACGCCCGCGGTTATCGCACCGTCATCGTCATTCCCGATACCCAGAGCCAGGAAAAGAAGGACATGCTGCTTCTCTGCGGCGCGGACCTCCGCGAGGTTCCGGCTGTTCCCTACAAGGACCCCAACAACTACGTTCATGTCTCCGGACGGCTCGCCGACGAGCTCGCCCGCACCGAGCCCAACGGCGCGATCTGGGCCAATCAATTCGACAATGTCGCCAACCGCGACGGGCACTACCGCACCACCGGCCCCGAGATCTGGCGCCAGACCGACGGCCGCGTGGACGGGTTTATCTGCTCGGTCGGAACCGGCGGCACGCTCGCCGGGGTCGCCCAGTACTTGCGCGAGAAGAATCCAGGCGTCGTCATCGGCCTCGCCGATCCCCTCGGCGCCGCGCTCTACCATTATTACAAGCATGGCACCTTGAAGGCCGAAGGCTCGTCCATCTCCGAAGGAATCGGCCAGGGCCGCATCACCAAGAACCTGGAGGGGCTCGAGGTGGATGCCCCGTTCCAGATCCCCGACCCGGAATGGCTGCCGATCGTGTTCGACCTGCTCAAGCACGAAGGCCTCTGCGTCGGCGGATCGAGCGGGGTCAACGTCGCCGGCGCGATCCATCTCGCGCGCCAGATGGGTCCCGGCCACATCATCGTCACCCTGCTCTGCGACTACGGCACCCGCTACCAAAGCAAGATGTTCAACCCGGAGTTCCTGCGCTCCCAGAACCTGCCGGTCCCGGACTGGCTCGATCGCGCCCTATGACCCCAATCAAAGCCTACGCCAACCCGCATGTTCTCGTGTCCACCGAAGAGCTCGCGCGCCAGCTTGCGGCGCCCGATCTTCGGGTCGTGGACGCGACGACCTTCATGCCGGGCGTTCCCCGCCAGGCGCGCAAGGAGTTCGAAGCCGCCCACATTCCCGGCGCCGTCTATTTCGACATCGACGAAATCTGCGACCGCGACACGCCGCTGCCGCACATGCTGCCGAGTCCGGAGAAATTCTCGAGCCAGGTTCGCTTGCTCGGCCTCGGCGACGGCAGCCGGATCGTGATCTACGACGCGAACGGCGGCTTTCTCGCCGCGCACCGCGTCTGGTGGATGTTCCGCGTCTTCGGCCATAGCGACGTAGCGGTCCTCGACGGCGGCCTGCTCAAGTGGCGCCGCGAGAACCGGCCCCTCGACGACACGCCGTCGGCGCCGCGCCCGCGGCACTTCACCGCCCGCATGGACCATACCCTGGTTCGCAGCCTCGATCAGATGCGCGTCAATCTCTCGCGCCGGCGCGAGCTGGTGGTGGACGCGCGCAGCCCAGGCCGGTTCAAGGGAACCGAGCCCGAGCCCCGCCCCGGCCTCCGCGCCGGCCATATTCCCGGAAGCCGCAACGTCCCCTTCAACGCGATCCTCGATCCTTCCCGCGACTTCGTCGTGCGGCCGCCGGCCGAGATCGCCGCCGCCTTCGCCGCCGCCGGCGTCGACGTCGCGAAACCCATCGTCGCCAGCTGCGGTTCCGGCATCACCGCCTGCACGCTGGCTTTCGGACTTTTCCTGATCGGGCACGAGCGCGCGGCGATCTACGACGGCTCCTGGACCGAATGGGGCGGACGCGACGACGTTCCGGTCGAATCCTGATGGCCAAAGATAACAATAAACGCCCGAAGCGCCGCGACACCGTTCTCGCCCACGCCGGAAGGGACCCTGGTGCCAATCACGGTATCGTCAATCCGCCGGTCTATCATGCCTCGACCGTCGTCTTTCCGACGGTCGCGAAGCTCGAGGCCTCGCAAGCCGCGCCCTTCGATCACATCCACTATGGCCGCTACGGCACGCCGACGACCATGGCGCTGGAGCAAGCCGTCGCCGCCCTCGAAGGCGGCGACAAGGCGATCTCGCTGCCCTCCGGGCTGTCGGCCATCGCCTGCACGCTGCAATCCTTCCTCAAGGCCGGCGATCACGCCCTGATCGTCGATTCGACGTATTTTCCGACCCGCCGGTTCTGCAACGGGCTGCTCGCCGGCTTCGGCGTCGAGGTGACGTACTACGATCCTTTGATCGGGGCGAAGATCGCCGGCCTGATCCGCCCGAATACCCGGCTGGTCTTTTTGGAATCGCCGGGCTCGCTCACCTTCGAAGTCCAGGATGTCCCGGCGATCGCCAAGGCCGCCCGCGCGCGGGGCGCGGTCGTGGTCATGGATAACACCTGGAGCGCGGGGTACTACTTCCAGCCCTTTTCCCATGGCGTCGACGTCTCGATCCAGGCGGCGACCAAGTTCATCGCCGGACATTCGGACGCCATGCTCGGCGTCGTCACCGTGCGCAAGGAACTCTACGAGCAGGTCAAGACGACGACCGCGAATCTCGGCGTCTGCGCCGGGGTGGACGAGTGTTATCTCGGCCTCCGGGGCCTGCGCTCGCTCGCGGCGCGGATGCCGAGGCACCAGGAGACCGGGCTCAAGCTCGCCCGCTGGCTGAAAGCGCGCCCCGAAGTCGCGTGCGTTCTCCACCCGGCGCTGCCCGAATGTCCCGGGCACGAATTGTGGAAACGCGACTTCACCGGCGCTTCGGGGCTGTTCTCGGTGGTGCTGAAGGAATTTCCGAAAAAAGCGGTCGCGGCCATGCTCGACGGCCTCGAGCTGTTCGCCTTAGGCTTCAGTTGGGGCGGTTTCGAAAGCCTGATCGTTCCCATTTACCCGACCAAGGTCCGCAGCGTCACCCGCTGGCCGCACCCGGGCCCCGCGGTCCGGATTCATGCCGGGCTCGAAGACGCCGACGACCTGATCGAGGACTTGGCGGCGGGGTTGAAGCGCCTCACCGCGGCTTGAAAACGGCGGCGCCGGCCGAAACCGCGAACAGTACCAGCGCCGCGACGACAATGGCCGGCCCCGACG
>MIAC01000177.1 GCA_001830475.1 Rhodospirillales bacterium RIFCSPLOWO2_12_FULL_67_15 | reverse complement strand
GGTGATTGCGCGGAAGAGGTGGCGGCGGCGAAGCGGCTGGGCGTCGGGCTTGATTGGTGGCCCGAGGCGCTGCAAGACACGGACGAACTCGCCGCATTGATCGCTGCACTTGATCTGGTAGTCAGCGTTCCCAACACCAACGTGCACTTGGCTGGCGCGTTGGGACAGCGGTGCTGGATTCCGCTGTCACATGCGCCCGAGTGGCGCTACGCATGGCGCGGTGAAACGATGCCGTGGTATCCCTCGGTACGGTTGTTCCGTCAAGCGCGTTCCAGTGATTGGGTGCCCGTAGTCGCATCCGTCACAGCCGAGCTTGGCCGCAGCGAGCGCCCGTAAACCGTGTTGTTCAGTATCGCGACCATTGCTTGCTGCGGCTCGACCCTCGTGCGAAGATGTAACGATGACGGTGATGAAGATAACCCGGATTTGCCGCGGCGCGAACGATGGCCCACGCAATGCGGCCGGGCTGACATGAATTTCTCCCGGCACAACCCAAGCCCGCGTCATCTGGAACTGATGCAGCTCTATCGCCGCCTACATGACGAAGGCGAGCGGCGGCTCGGTCTCGCGCCCGAGGCCACTTATCCGGGCAAGAGTCTCTTCCCGCACGCCAAACGCATAAAAGATCTGATCGCCAGCACGGGTGCCCAGACCCTGCTCGATTACGGCTGCGGCAAGGGGTACCAATACAATCCGACCAAAATCGCCATACCGGGCGAAGGAAACTGGGACAGCGTGATTGATTACTGGGACGTGGACGAGGTGTGCTGCTACGATCCGTGTTACGAGCCCTACTGCAAGCTGCCGGAAGGCAAATTCGACGGCGTGATCTCGACCGACGTGCTTGAGCATTGCCCGGAGGGGGATGTACGGTGGATTGTGGCCGAGATTTTCAGCTATGCGACGCGCTTCGTGTTTGCCAACATTGCGTGCTATCCCGCTTTGACCACTTTGCCCAATGGCGAAAACGCGCACTGTACCGTGCGCCCCATGATGTGGTGGAAGGCCATCTTCGATGAGGCCGCCAAGGACCATCCGGGCGTCACGTGGAAGCTTGTGGTCGAAGATCACGGTAACCGCGACAGTTGATTGCATTGCGGGCGACCCCGCAGGTCCGGGCGCGGCGTCACGAGGAGAGCGAATCATGCTGGGCTCGCTGCTCAAGCGCATCTGGCGCAGGATGACCGGAAATGCCGCGGCGCTGGCGCCACTGGGCGCCAGCCGCGGGGAGGTGGCGTTGCAATCCGAAGTGCGGGCTGCGCTCGCGTCGTTACTGCGCGAACCGCTGGCTCATCCCAAGACCATCGATTACGAAATGGTCGCGCATCTGATGGCGGCGACAAGCTCCGCCGATTACATGATCAACCACATGATGGGCGCGCGGAACCTCGTGCGCCGGTCCAGCCTGCTGGAGTTTGCCCTCGGCGAATGCGCGATCGAAGGCCTGGTTCTGGAATTCGGCGTATATCACGGCACGTCATTGCGCGCGATCGCCGAGCGCGCCGGGCAGGAGGTGCATGGGTTCGATTCTTTCGAGGGACTGCCGCAGGACTGGACCTATTTCCAGAAGCAGGGCAGGTTTTCGCTGCGTGGGGAGGCGCCCGCCATCGACGCGCCGGGCGTCCGGATTCACAAAGGGTGGTTCGATCAGACGCTGCCTCAGTTTCTGGAGGATCATCCGGGACCGGCAAGATTCATTCATGTCGATTGCGATATCTACAGCTCGGCGAGGACGGTGCTGCAGTTGTTGACCCCGCGCATCGTGAGCGGCAGCGTGATTTTGTTCGACGAATACCTGAATTACCCGGCCTGGCAGCAGCACGAATTCAGGGCATTTCAGGAGTTTGTCGCGCAAACAGGCAAGGGCTATCGCTATATTGGTTTTGCTTCATCCGATTGTGCGGTCGCGGTCAAAATGCTGTGATGGGGCTCGAGCATGAGGCGGGAGCTGCTCGCCGCACGTCACGGGTCCGTGGATAATACGGCAAAATCGTGCCATGGATTTCCGCACTGTTCTGAGGCGCTGGCGCGGGAGGCATAACGCCGCCCCCGCTGTCGCCGAACGTGCTGCCCCGGCGGTCGCGGAGGGTACTGTCGTGGCCGAACTGCTGCGTCTCGGCGCATCGCAGCGCCAGCGCGCGCAGCACGAGGAGGCAGAGCGCACCCTGACACGTGCGATCGAGCTCAGGCATGATTGCGGCGAGGCGCACCACCAGCTGGGGCTCGTGCATCTCGAGCTGGGTCGCTTCGAGGACGCCGCCGACTGCCTCCAGCTGGCGGTACATTTTGCACCGCATCGTGCCGCCGCCCATCGCGATCTGGGAACTGCGCTCGCCCAGCTGGGTCGCGACGCCGAGGCGGAAAGCGCGTGCCGCCGCGCGCTCGAGCTCGAGCCGCAGTCTGCTGCGGCGTGGTTCCAGGTCGGTAATGCCTGCAAGGCACGCGGCGAGCTTGAGCAGGCGGTCGAATGCTATCGCTCGGCGATAACGCGTGACCCCGGGCTTGTGGATGCGACAGGCCAGCTTGCGTTCGTGCTCTACAAGCTGGGACGCTACGCGGAGTCGCGCGCAAGCCACGCGGCAGCGCTCGCCGCCAGGCCGGACTTCGCCGAGGTGCACCACAACCTCGGTTTGCTGCTGCTTGAGACCGGCTATCCGCAAGAGGCGCTCGCGAGCTTCGAGCGTGCGCTTGCGCTGCGGCCCGGCACACCGGAGACGCGGGCCTGCATTGCGCACGCCTTGCGCGATCTCGGCCGCCTCGACGAGGCGCTTGCACATTACGATAACGTGTTGGCGCGCCAACCGCAGTTTGGCGACGCCGTGCTCAACCGCTGCTGTGCGCTTTTGATGCGGGAGGATTACGCCGCCGGCTGGGCCGAATACGAGCGCCGTTTCGCGGCGACCGCCACGTCCGAGCGGGGCTTCCCATTCCGTGTCTGGCGCGGCGAGCCGCTGAGCGGCAAGCGCATCCTGGTCTACGCCGAGCAGGGCCTCGGCGACGAGATCATGTTTGCTTCCTGCGTGCCCGAAGTGTTGCAGCGCGCCGGGCATGTGGTTATCGAATGCAGCACTCGCCTGGCGCGGCTGTTCGCGCGCTCGTTTCCGTCGGCGACGGTACACGGCGGAAGCAAGGATGACAGCAAGGCGTGGCTGCAGGCGCTGCCGCCCACCGACTTCCAGGTCGCGATCGGGTCGCTGCCGCTGCATTTCCGGGGGGTGCGCTCGGCGTTTCCGGCGCATCGCGGCTATCTGCGCGCCGATGCGGCGCGTGTTGAGTTCTGGCGCGCGCGGCTTGCTGCGTCCAATGGCAGGCTGCGCGTCGGCATTGCGTGGCGCGGCGGATCGTTGCGCTCGCGCCGGTTCACCCGTTCGGTCGCACTGCCGTGCTGGCTGCCGCTGCTGGCGCAGTCGGACGTGGATTTTGTGAGCCTGCAATACGGGGACGTTGCAACCGAGCTCGCGCAGCTGCGCGTTGAGCACGGCGTCACGGTGCGCAGCTTCGGGGAGGAGTTTGCCGACATTGACGAACTGGCAGCGGCGATTACCGCGCTCGATCTCGTGATCAGTGTCGACACGACAGCCGTGCACCTGGCCGGCGCGCTCGGGCACCCGGTGTGGGTATTGCTGCCGAGCGCGCCCGAATGGCGTTACCCGCGCAGCGGCGTCACGATGCCGTGGTATCCGTCGGCGCGGTTATTCCGCCAGACGAAGCCGCGCGAATGGGCATCGGTGATTTCCGAGGTGGGCGACGCGATGCGACAGCTTGCACAGGTGCGTGATGTTCGAAATGGCCGCGCGCCGGAACCGTGCGGCGTCATGAACTGGCCGGATTGGTTTTCCAGATTCCGGGCTGCTCGCGGCGCCGGCCGCGCGCCGGAGGCACCATCGGATGCGACGGCCAGAGAGCATGAAGGCGGTGGCTCGGCCGCAGCTGAGAACTTGTTTGAAGCCGGCCGGGCAGCCTGCGTCGCCGGCGACTTCGATACCGCTGTGCGTCACCTCAATGCAGCACTCGAGATCAAACATGATCATGCGCAAGCTCATTACTATCTCGGGCTGTCTCATCTCAACCAGAAGCTTCCTGAGGACGCCGCGGATTGTTTCCTGTTGGCACTGCATTTCAGGCCTGATTTTCCCGAGGCGCTGCATCAACTCGGGCTTGTGGCGCGGCAGCGGCGGGATTACGGCGAAGCGGTGGCATATTTTGAGAAGGCAATCGCGCTTGCCCCCGAGCTTGCTCATGCGCACAACAACCTCGGCTACACGCTGTTCATCGATCTCGGCGAGCCTGAGCGCGGCGCCGCGCATATCGAGGCCGCCTTGCGGCTTCGCCCGCAGGATCCGGACATACGATGCAATTACTGCATGGTCCTCGCGCACCGGGGCCTGCTCGATGCCGAGCTCGCGCTGTGCGATGATTTGCTTGCGGCGCATCCGGACCTGCATGAAGCGCGGCTTAACCGCGCGCTTGCCGCGCTCAAGCTGGGGCGCTTTGCCGAGGGCTGGCCTGATTATGAGGCCCGCAAATGCGCGTACGGCAGCTACGTAGCCAGGGATTTCGGTTTTCCGGAATGGCGCGGGGAACCGCTGGCGGGGAAATCGATCCTGGTATACGCCGAGCAAGGCCTCGGCGACCAAATCATGTTTGCATCGTGTTTGCCGGACTTGCTGCAGCATGCCGGACGTTGCATCGTCGAATGCTCGCCGCAATTGGAAAAGCTGTTTCGCCGGTCGTTTCCGACGGTAACAGTTCGCGCTGGCGAGCAAGCCAACCGCGATTCGAGTTGGATTTCGGGGCTCGGCGCAATCGATTATCAGGTGGCGATCGGCAGCTTGCCGCTGCACTTCCGCAGCGATTTATCCCGCTTTCCG
>MIAC01000176.1 GCA_001830475.1 Rhodospirillales bacterium RIFCSPLOWO2_12_FULL_67_15 | reverse complement strand
GTCCACCGCGCCCATACCAAGATTACCCAACCCGACGCTCTTGTCGTCGCCCCGGTAGGGGCGCACCAATTTAATGCGCGCGGGGATTCGCCCGCGCGCCCCGGCCGACCCTCGCGATGGCGAGGGAAGAGCCGGGGCCCAGCAGCGTTTCGATAAAAGTGGATTCCGGATAACGGCTTCGCCGTTTCCGGAATGACGGGACCAACTTAATCAGACCTTCCTTAGGCTAAAGCGCGCGATCAACCCGCAGGCCCGCCCTTGCCGCCGTGGGCCGCCGACCAGGAGAGGGGATCGTCGAGGAAGCGGCGGACCTCGGCCAGCGTCTCGCGGCCGAAATAACCGCCTTCCTCGGCCACCTTCAGGACATCCCACCAGGTGGCGAGAAAATGCAGGCGGACGTCGAGCGAGGCGAGCCCGCTGAGCGCGCCCGGAAAAATTCCGTAGAAGAACACGACGAAGGATTCGTTGACCTTGGCGCGTGCGGCGCGCAGCGCGGTGACGAAATTGACCTTGCTCGCGCCGTCGGTGGCGAGGTCCTCGATCAGAACCACCCGCGCGCCGTCGGCGAAGTCGCCTTCGATCTGGGCGTTGCGGCCGAATCCCTTCGCCTGCTTGCGGACATAGAGCATGGGTTTGTCGGCGGCCTCGGCGATCCAGGCGGCGTAGGGGATGCCGGCGGTTTCGCCGCCCGCCACCGCGTCGATCTCCGACCAGCCGACCTCGGCGCCGAGGATCGACACCGCTTGCTGGACCACGTGCCGGCGCTCGGCCGGAAACGAGATCAACTTGCGGCAGTCGATATAGACCGGGCTCGCCCAGCCGGAGGTGAAGATGTAGGGCCGTTCGGGGCGGAAATCGATCGCCTTGATATCGAGCAGTATCTTCGCCGTGGCGACGTCGCTGCCGTAGATTTCCTTGGACTCCATCAATGAAATTTTCCGTTTCGGTTGCTGGCGCGCGCGTATTATGCTCCGGCGCGCCGTTCATTTAGAGCCAATTTCCCTTTCGGCACAATAACTAGATCGGTCGTGGAGGAATCCAAGCGGTGAACGGGAAGGTTCCGATCGTCTGGGTGTTGGCCGACGAACGCGCCGGCAATCGCAGCCAGGGTTTCGGGGTGGCCGAAGCGCTCGGCTTTCCTTTCGTCACCAAGGAAATCCGCTACGGCCGATTCGGCGAATGGCCGAACGTGCTGCTCGGTGCGTCCTTTTTCGGATTGACCGACGCGAGCCGGAGGGACCTGACCCCGCCCTGGCCCGACATCGCGATCGGCGCGGGCCGGCGGGTCGCGCCGGTGGCGCGGCGGATCAAGCGCCTCGCCGAATCCCGGACGTTCATCGTCCAGATCATGAACCCGGGCTGGTTCGACGTCCGCGAGATCGACCTGGTCGCGGTTCCCCACCACGACCGGGCCAAACCGGGCGGCAACATCCTTGCCGTCACCGGCGCGCCGCACCAGGTCCGCGCCGAGACGCTCGGCTCCGCCGCGGACGACTGGCGGGGCCGCCTCGCCCATCTGCCCAAGCCCTGGATCGCGGTGCTGGTGGGCGGCAGCGCCAAGGGCCGGGCGTTGGACGGGGCGTTGATCGCCGACTTGGCCGGCCGCCTCGATGCGTTCGCTGGGCGGTGCGGGGGCTCGCTCCTCGTCACTTCCAGCCGGCGTACCGAGCCTGCGGCGATGGACGCGCTGCTTGCCCAACTCACGGCGCCGCTGTTCGCGCATCGGTGGGACAAGGGGGGCGAGAACCCTTATCTCGGTTTCCTCGCCCTCGCGGACGCCGTCGTCGTCACCGGCGATTCCATGTCCATGTGCTCGGAGGCGTGCGCCTCGGGGGCGCCGGTCTACATCTTCGCGCGCGACGAGTTCGTCACGCCCAAGTACGCCCGCTTCCATCGCGAGCTCTACGATCTCGGGCTGGCGCGGCCGCTTTCGGACGCCGCCTCGGCCGGGCGCGGCGGGCAGGCGCGGCTGAACGCCGCCGACGCCATCGCCGCCGAAATCCGAATCCGCCTCGGGCTTACCGCGGCCGGAAAACCAAGTTGAACGCCAGGCCGGACGATCGTGCCGCGCTTCGCCGCCAGCCTGATGTTTCTGTTCACCGAGGCGCCGTTCTTGATGCGCTTCGCGCTCGCCTGGCGCGCCGGATTCCGCGCGGTCGAGTGCCAAAACCCATACCCGTGGCCGGCGGACGAAATCCGGCGCCGGCTCGACCAAGAAAACCTCGAAATGGTCCTCGTCAACGCACCCGCCGGGGAGGGCGAGAAGGGCGAGCGCGGTTTTGCCGCCCTGCCCGGACGCGAGGACGAATTCCGCGCGTCCCTGGAACGCGGTCTGGCCTACGTGCGCGCGCTGTCCTGCTCCCGGCTGCACGTGCTGGCGGGGATCGCGCCCGCCGGGGCGGACCGGGCGGAGATCGAGCGGACCTATGTCGCCAATCTCCGCTACGCCGCGGCTAAGGGTGCGGTCGAGGGAGTCCGGGTTCTGATCGAGCCGCTCAACCCGGCGGACGCGCCGGGGTATTTCCTCAACCGGATGGCGCAGGCCCGCCGGCTCGCCGAGGCGGCCGGGCATCCGAACCTCTGGCTCCAGTACGATGTCTACCATGCGCGCATGTCGGGCGAGCCGCTCGCGGAAACCTTCCGCCGGCACGCGCCCCGGATCGCCCACATCCAGATCGCCGGCGTTCCCGGCCGTCGCGAGCCGATGCCGTCCGGGATCGCTTACGCCGATCTGTTCAAGCTGTTCGACGATTCGGGCTACGACGGCTGGATCGGGTGCGAATACCGCCCCCGGGCCGGAACGGTGGAAGGACTGTCCTGGGCCGCGCCGTTCGGCATCGGCGTCCGGGCGCCGCTTGGGGATCGGCCGGGAAGGGGATAGCTTTCCGGATATGAGCCTTTCCCTTTCCGACGCGGAGCAAAAAACCGAAAGCGCCGTAACGATCGACGCGCGAACGCTTTTCGGCCTGTTCGTCTTTACCCTGTTGGCGCACGGGATTTGGTATCTGGCGACCAATCCGCCAACCGGGTTCGCCGACAGCGACGGCTATATGCGCGCGCTCCGGGTCGAAACCCTGTGGCAAGGGGGCGGGTGGTTCGACAACTCGATTGCGCGCGCCAACGCGCCTTACGGCGACACGTCGCATTGGACCCGGCCGCTCGACGTGGTGATCTCGCTGCTCGCCGGGCCTTTGGTTCCGTTCCTCGGCGTCAAGGCGGCGATTTTCTGGGGGGGCGCGCTGTCCGGGCCGGTGCTGCACGGGGCCGCGGCCGCCGCGTTCGCCTGGGCGGCGCTGCCGCTGGTCGGACGGACGGCCGCGACGCTGGCGGCCATCGCCACCATGACCCAATTCGGCCTGATCTCGTACGGAGCCCCGGTTCGGGGCGACCATCACATTTTTTTCGTGTTTCTCGCGGCGCTCGGATTCGGATTCGCGATCCGGGCGCTGGACCGGGGTCGCGCGGGCGAATCGTCGTGCGCAGGCACGCCTACCGGCGTGACGCGCGCATTAAATGATGCGCCCCTACCGGGGCGCGCTGCCGGCTGGAACGCGGTTCTCGCCGGCCTGGCGGCGGCGGCGGGGGTCTGGATCGGCATCGAGGGTTTCGTCTTCGCCGCGCTCACTCTCGCCGCGCTCGGGCTGGCGTGGCTGGCGGGCGACGATCCCCCCGATGCGCCGAAGGGGCTCCGCTTCGCCGGCGGGTTCGCGGTTGGGCTCGCGGGCGCGCTCGCGATCGAGCGCGGGCCGTCGGTCTTCGCCGTCGAGTACGACCGGATTTCGATCGTTCACCTAACCCTGGGCGTGCTGGTGGCGCTGTTTTTTTTGGCCGTGCGCTTGGGCGCGGCGCGCGGCGCGCTGCGGAGCCCGCTTGCTCGCTTAGGCGCCGCGCTGGCGGGGGCGGCGGCCGTGGCCGGCGTTTGGGTTCTTCTTTTTCCGAAATCGATCCGCGGTCCAATGGCGGATGTCGATCCGGTCTACGTCGGGTTTATTCTGGAGAACATAACCGAACTCGGTCCCGGATACACCCTCGAGCGATTTCCGGCGATTCTTGGGGCCACGGTTCTGGCACTACCCTGGCTGGTCTGGCGGTTGTGGCGCGAAGGGCGGGAAAAGCCCGGCCGCTGGTTCTGGGCCTGGGCGTATGTCGCGATTTGCATCGCGGTTTTCGGCGCGCTGACGGCCGGCTGGGTCCGCTGGACGGTTTACTCCGGGTTGTTCCCGTGTCTGGTCTTGGGCGACATGATCGCGCGCCTGACGGAACGGATCGCGGCGCAAAAGTTAAAGCCGGTCTGGCGCGAGGCAGGATGCGCGCTGGTGGTCGCGTTCTTCCTGCTCGGGCCGCTGACGGCGGCGTACGCGACGGCGATCGTCGTCGTGCCGCCGGAGAAGAAAGCCGAACGCGAGCGGGCGAAGGTCTGTTCCGTCAACCTGCTGGCGGACGTGTTGAATCGCCCGCCGTGGTCGGACCGGCCGCGGACGGTTCTGATGGGGGTGAATTACGGCGCGGAAATCCTTTACCGGACGCGGCATCGCGTCGTCGGCACGCCGTACCACCGGTCCGCGAGCGGCTTGCGCGAGACCTTCGAGGCGTTCGCCGCGCAAGACGACGCGTTCGTCCGCGAAATCCTGATCCGGCGCGACGTCGAGCTGATCGCGATCTGTCCGGAGGGAAAAGAAGGCCTGAGCCGGGAGAAGGGCGGATTTTACGACCGCCT
>MIAC01000175.1:7151-7403 GCA_001830475.1 Rhodospirillales bacterium RIFCSPLOWO2_12_FULL_67_15 | reverse complement strand
TGCCGCGCTTCCGGCTGAGCCGCCGCAGCTCCTCCTTGCTCCGCTTTTTTCCCGCGTAGGGGTTTTCCGGTTTCCGGGTCTGGAGGCGGATCGGAACGCCGGGAAGAGCGAACGCCTGGCGCAGGCCGTTGACGAGGTAGCGGAAATAGGTGCGCGGCAGCTCCGCGGGCTTGGTGACGAAGAGGAGAAACGTCGGCGGCCGGATCTTGATCTGGGTCATGTAGCGGATGCGGATCGGGCGCCCTTGCGAGA
>MIAC01000175.1:2437-7143 GCA_001830475.1 Rhodospirillales bacterium RIFCSPLOWO2_12_FULL_67_15 | reverse complement strand
GGGTGAGCCGCGGTCATGACCTCGAGCCAGCGGTTGAGATCGGCAGTCGAAATCTTCCGGTTCCAGGCTTCATGGGCGGCGAAGACCGCCTCCATCAGCCGGTCGAGATTGGTCCCCGCCAGCGCCGAGCACGTCACCAGCGCCACCCCGCGCGCCTGGGTCAGCGATTTCTCCACCGCCGCGCGCAATTGCCGCGTCACCTGCGCCCGGTTCTCGACCAGGTCCCACTTGTTGACCGCGAGCACCAGCGCCCGGCCCTCTTCCTCCACCATCCGGGCGAGTTGCAAATCCTGCTTCTCGAACGGGTGGGTCGCGTCGACCATCAGCACGACCGCCTCGGCGAAGCGCACCGCGCGCAGCGCGTCGGCCGCCGACAGGCTTTCGAGCTTCCCCGCCACCTTCGCCTTGCGCCGGAGACCGGCGGTGTCGATCAAGCGCACTGCGCGGCCCTTCCAGGTCCACGGCACGGCGATCGAGTCGCGGGTGATGCCGGGCTCGGGGCCGGTCAGCATCCGCTCTTCGCCGAGCAGGCGGTTGACCAGCGTCGATTTGCCGGCGTTGGGCCGGCCGAGGATCGCGAGCTGGAGGGGGCGGGCTTGTTCGCCGCCTCCGGTTGCGCGGGCGGCCGCTTCGCCGGTCGCGCGGACGCCGAGCGAACCGAGCGCGTCGTAAAGCCCGTTCAAGCCTTCGCCGTGCTCGGCCGAAAGCGGGACCGCCTCGCCGAAGCCGAGCGCGAAGGCCTCGATCCTTCCCGGCTCGCCCGCGCTTCCTTCGCATTTGTTGGCGACGAGGACCACCGGCAGACCGAGGCGGCGAAGCCAGGCGGCGAAGCTGCGATCGAGCGGCGTCAGGCCGGCGCGGGAGTCGATCAGCAACAGCACCGCGTCGGCGCCGGCGAGCGCGGCTTCGGTCTGGAGGCGCATGCGCGATTCGAGGCCTTCGGCCGCCTCCTCGAATCCGGCGGTGTCGATGACGGTGAAGTCGAGATCGCCGAGGCTCGCATCGGCCTCGCGCCAGTCGCGCGTCACGCCGGGCGTGTCGTCCACCAGGGCGAGCTTCTTCCCCGCCAGGCGGTTGAACAAGGTGGACTTGCCGACGTTGGGCCGGCCGACGATGGCGACCCTGAGCATGGCACCCTCAACGGTAAGCGACGATGTCGGCGTCGTTGGCGAGGAAGTAGACGCTGCCGTCGGCGACCACCGGCGGCACCGAGACGCCGTCGGGCATCGGCTCGAAGCCGAGAATGTCGCCGGAGTAGGGCGAGATGGTGAGCGCCTGGCCGTGCGAGCCGGCGACGATCAGGCGATCGCTCGCCAGCACCGGGCCGGTCCAGGTGATGGGATCCTTCTTCTTCGCCTCGTTGCCCCAGCGCGGCAGCGACTGGACCCAGAGGATGCGCCCGTCGGCGCGGCCGAGGGCGGCGATTTCGGAATCGGAGGTGACGACGAAGAGATAGTCGCCCGCGACCCAGGGGGTTTCCAGCCCGCCGATCTGGCGCTCCCAGACGCGCCGGCCGGTGCGGAGATCGATCGAAACCATGATTCCGCCGTGGCTCAGGGCGAAGACGCGGCCGCGGTCGATCACCGGGCGGCCGCGGATGTGCGCGAGCGTCGAGACCTGATCGGTGCGCCGGGCGGAGGCGAGCGAATCCGACCAGAGCAAGCGGCCGGTGTCGGCGCGCAACGCGACGATCTCGCCCGAGGAGAACGGCACCACCACCACGCCGCCGTCCACCGCCGGGGCCGCGCCGCCGAGGATGGCGGCGCTTTCGGCGATGCCGGCGTGGGTCCAGAGTTGGCTGCCGCTGTCGGCGTCGAGCGCGAAGACGTTGTTGTCCACGGTCACGACGAACACGGAACCGGCGCGCACCGTCGGCGGCGCGCGCACCGGCCCGGGCACGGTCTGGCGCCAGACTTCCGCGCCGGTCTTGGCCTCGAGCGCGACGACCTGGGCGAAGCCGGTGGTGGCGTAGACGCGGCCCCGGGCGAACGCGAGCCCGCCGGGGACGTGGCCTTCGTCCTCGCCTTTGTCCGTCAGGTCGGTGCGCCAGAGCCGATCGCCGGTCTTGGCGGCGAAGGCGCTGACCCGGGATTCCGAATCCATCGCGTAGACGCGCCCGTCGGCGACGATGGGCGAAGACGAGATGCGCTGATAGTCGGTCTGGCCCTTGCCGGCGTTCGACTTCCATGCCGGGCGCAGGTTCTCGCCGACCAGGATGTGGTGCATGGCGTTGTTGGGATAGCCGCCGGATTGGGGCCATTCCGGATTGGGCGTCGGCGCGGGGAGGAGGATTTCGACCTTGCCGGCCTCGACGTCGGGCGAGAGGACGCGCTGGTGCAAAAGGACGGAAATGCGCTCGCCCTCGAGCCGCTCCTTCTTGTCGCCGAACCAGCCGCAGCCGGAGAGCGTCGCGGCCAGGGCGAGCGCAAGCAGGAAAGCGGCGGAGCGGAAACGGGGCATGGGATCAGCCCTCCTTCTTGCCGAGCCCCGCCGCGATTTCGGCGGCGCGCGCCTTGAGGGCCGCGGGCGCGGCGGCGTCCTCGGCGAGACGGCGGAATTCCTCGCGCGCGGTCTCCCGGTCGCCGGCGCGCAAGCTGAGCAGGGCGGAGAGCTCGCGGGCGAGATGCCGCCACGGACTGTCGGCGGCGGCGAGCCGGGCGATTTCCTGACGGAGCGCCTGGGGCTCGGCGCTGTCGGCGACGGCGAACGCGGCCTGCAGCGCCGCGAGGTCGCGGTAGGAATTGTCGAGCCCGCCGTCGGCGGCGAGGCGGCGGTAGAGGGATGCGGCGCGGAGCGAGTCGCCCTGCTTGGCGGCGAGCGCGGCCTCGCGGAAGCGCGCCAGCATCGCGTACCCCGCTGGCGCCGCGGGCGCGAGCTGGGCGAAGGCCTTTTCCGCCGCGGCGGCGTTGTTTTCGGCGGCGAGCCGGACCGCGGCCGCATAGCGGACGGACGCCTGCTCGCGCTGGGACATCTGGTGGCTCTGCCAGCCCTGATGGCCGGCGACGACGGCGACGACCGCGATCGCCGCGCCGATGACCCAGTTGCCGAAGCGCTGCCAGAGCTTGGCGAAGCGCTCGTGGCGCAGCTCCTCTTCGATTTCCCTCAACAGGGGGTCGGCGGTGTTGTCGGCCACGGCTTTGTTTTCCAAAGATTATTCGCTGGTCGGGGGCGGGGTAGAATAGGCGGCCGGCGCCGCCAAGGCAATCGCCGGCGATACGATACAGTATGTTACATGTTGGGGCTCGACGAAGACAGCGCTCTCCCCCACCATTTCGGATATTGCCATCCCGCGCCGGAAACGCATGTTCGGTCAGTTAAGCCCCAGGACCCGCCTGATCGCCGCCGCCTTCGGGCTCTCGGCGCTCGCGCTCGCCGTTTGGCTCGGGTTCCGCGAGAGCGCGGGCGGGGACGGGCAGTCCTGGGTCACGGCGCGCGCCCAGCTGGGCGATTTGGAAGACACCACCACCGCGTTGGGCACTTTCCAGCCGCGCGATTTCGTCGACGTCGGAACCCAGGTGTCGGGCCAGTTGCGCCGGGTTTTCGTGCAGATCGGCGATACCGTCGCCCAAGGCCAGTTGCTCGCCGAGATCGACCCGACGATCTACATCACGCGGGTCGACGCCGGCCGGGCGCAGTTGCAGAATCTCCACGCGCAGCTGACCGAAAAGCAGGCCCAGTTCGCGCTCGCCAAGGAGCAGTACGAACGGCAGACCCGGATGCGGCGCGCCCAAGCCACCAGCGAGGAGGCCTATCAGAGCGCCGAAACCGCGTGGAAGACCACCCAGGCCCAGATCGCGCAATTGCGCGCGCAAATCCAGCAGGTCGAATCCAACCTCCGCGGCGACGAAGCCAATTTGGGCTACACCCGGATCCATGCGCCCATGAGCGGGACGGTGGTCAGCCAGCCCGCGCGCCAGGGCCAGACGCTGAACGCGAGCCAACTCGCGCCGGTCATCCTGCGCATCGCCGATCTGTCGACCATGACGGTGTGGACCCAGGTGTCGGAAGCCGACGTCAACAAGCTCCGGATCGGCCAGGACGTCTATTTCACCACCCTGGGCCAGCCCGACCGCCGCTGGTACGGCAACCTGCACCAGATCCTGCCGACGCCCGAGGTGATCAACAACGTCGTCCTCTACGACGCGCTGTTCGACGTTCCCAATCCCGACGGCAGCCTCGGCATCCAGATGTCGGCGCAGGTGTTTTTCGTCCACGAGGCGGTCAAGGACGCGATCCTGATCCCGGCCGCGGCGCTCGCGGTCGCCGAGGCGCGCGAACGGGACCGCGGCGCCGCCAAGGCGTCCCGGAAGAAGAAAGACGACGGCGCGGGCGCCGGCCCCCGGGACAAGAACGCCGCCACCATCCTGGTGATGAAGGGCGGCAAGCCGGAACCGAGACCGGTGACGACCGGCGTCAAGAATCGCGTGCAAGCGCAGGTCGTTTCCGGTCTCGAGGCCGGCGAGGAAGTCGTGATCGGCTTCCGCCAGCCCGAGGGGGCGAGAGGCGGCGCGGCCAAGCAATCCGAGCCGGGCCGGCCGATGATCCGTCCCCGGATCTGAGCGATGTCGAGAACCACCAACCCCTTTCGTCATGCCCGCGAAAGCGGGCATCCACGACTTTTGCGTCGCGGCGACAAAAAGGCCATGACGAAGAGGCGCCGATGAACCTTCAGCCTTCGCAGCCGGACATCGTTCCCCTGCTCGCGA
>MIAC01000175.1:2076-2361 GCA_001830475.1 Rhodospirillales bacterium RIFCSPLOWO2_12_FULL_67_15 | reverse complement strand
GGTCCTGCACGGCGTCGATCTCGTCGTCCGGCGCGGCGAATACGTGGCGATCATGGGCGCTTCGGGCTCGGGCAAGACGACGCTGATGAACCTGATCGGATGCCTCGACCGGCCGAGCGGCGGCCGCTACCGGTTCGCCGGCCAGGACGTGGCGGGGCTGGATCGCGACGAGCTCTCGCTTCTCCGGCGCGATGCGTTCGGGTTCATCTTCCAGCAGTACAATCTTCTCGCCAGCGCGTCGGCGGTGGAAAACGTCGAGGTTCCCGCCATCTACGCGGGTTTGCG
>MIAC01000175.1:100-2022 GCA_001830475.1 Rhodospirillales bacterium RIFCSPLOWO2_12_FULL_67_15 | reverse complement strand
CGAGCGGTTCGACCACCGCCCGAGCCAGCTGTCCGGGGGCGAGCAGCAGCGGGTTTCGGTCGCGCGCGCCCTGATGAACGGCGGCGCGGTGATTCTCGCCGACGAACCGACCGGCGCGCTCGACAGCGTGAGCGGCCGCGAGGTGCTCGCCATCCTCCGCCGGCTCCACGCCGAGGGCCACACCGTCGTCCTCATCACCCACGATCCGAATATCGCCGCCGAGGCCGGCCGCGTCGTCACGCTCGCCGACGGCCGCGTCGTCTCCGACACCGGCGGCGACGGAGAGTCCTTCGCTCCCTTGTCCGCGACCGGACCGTTGGAAGGGATTCCCGAACGTGTGACCGGCGCGCTCGCCGACGCGGGCGAGGCGGTGAAGATGGCGCTGCGCTCGCTCCGCGCCAATCTGTTTCGCTCGCTGCTGACGCTGCTCGGCATCGTCATCGGCGTCGGTTCGGTGGTGGCGATGCTGGCGATCGGCGACGGCGCCAAGCGGGAAGTGCTGACCCGCATCCAGGCCTTGGGCACCAATCTTCTCGTGGTCCGCCCCGGCGCCCCGAACGTGCGCGGCGGCGGCGGCGCGATCGCGACCCTCACTCCCGACGACGCCCTGGAAATCGCCAAGCTCGACAACGTGCGGGCCGCGGTTCCCGAGCTCGGCGGCGGGGTCACGGCGCGTTTCGGCAACGCCGACTACCAGACCGCGGCCACCGCGACCTCGGAGATGTATCCGCTGGCGCGCGACTGGCCGATGGCGAGCGGCATCTTCTTCGGCGCCGGCGAGGTCAAGAGCTACGTCCCCGTCGCCGCGCTCGGCCGGACCGTGGTCGACAATCTGTTCCCGCCGGGCTTCGATCCGGTCGGCGCCTACGTCCTGATCAACAACATCCCCTTCCAGGTCATCGGCGTGATGGCGGCCAAGGGGGCGACGCCCTTCGGCAGCGACATGGACGACGTCGTGTTCGTCCCGCTCACCACCGGCAGCCTGCGGCTGTTCGGAATCCGCCACTTGCGCGCGATCGTCGTCCAGGTCGAGGACGTGACCGCGATCGACGAGACCCAGGCCCGGATCCACTCCGTGCTGCTCGCCCGCCACCGCCTCGTCGATTTTCAGATTCGTAACTTGGCGGCGTTTCTGGAAACCGCGGCCCAGACCCAGACGACGCTCACCCTTCTGCTCGGCTCGATCGCCGCGATCTCGCTTCTGGTCGGCGGCATCGGGGTCATGAACATCATGCTGGTGAGCGTGACCGAGCGCACCCGCGAGATCGGCATCCGCATGGCGACCGGCGCGCGCGCCTGGAACATCATGCTCCAGTTCATCACCGAGGCGCTGGTGGTGTGCGCGGTCGGCGGCGTGCTCGGGGTCTTGGGCGGATTGGCGACCGCGCTCACCGCCGAATCCTTCGGCCGGCCGATCGTGCTGTCGCTGCCGCCGGTGCTGCTGGCGTTCGGCTGCGCGTTCGCGACCGGCCTCGTGTTCGGCTTCATGCCGGCCCGGAAGGCGGCCAACCTCGATCCGGTCGTGGCCCTGTCGGCGGAATAGCTCATGCCCCGTTTCCGCGTTTCCGTTTTTCTTCTTCCCCTGCTCGCCGGGTGCGCGCTGGCGCCCGACTTCGAGATTCCGGACGCGGGCCTGCCCGAATGGTGGGGCAACGCCGCCCAGACCCGGCCGGCGGAAGCGGAAAGTCTCGCCCAACCGTCGGCCTGGTGGAAAGCTTTCGGCCTCTCCGAGCTCGACCGGCTGGAGCACGTCGCGCTCGACAACAACCACGACCTCAAGGCGGCGGTGGCGCGGATCCGCCAAGCCGAGGCGCAACTGGCGATCGCCGGCGCGCCGCTGCTGCCGACCGTCGGTCTCTCGGCCCAGGAACAGGTGCTCAAGCGTTCCACGTCCTCGACCACGACGTCCACGTCCACGACTT
>MIAC01000175.1:0-79 GCA_001830475.1 Rhodospirillales bacterium RIFCSPLOWO2_12_FULL_67_15 | reverse complement strand
GGTCGCGGAGCGCCGTCCACAGCTACCAGGGGAACCTGAGCGCGAGCTACGAGGTCGATTTCTGGGGCAAGACCCGTTC
>MIAC01000174.1:7344-9496 GCA_001830475.1 Rhodospirillales bacterium RIFCSPLOWO2_12_FULL_67_15 | reverse complement strand
AAATAATCATCGAGCGCGATTTCGCCGAGCAGAACTTCGGCGACTGGGCGGGGTTGAGCTGGGAGGAGATCGCGGCCCAAGACCCCGTCTTTCACGCGCGCTTCTGGGACGATCCGGTCGGGCTGCCCCCGCCCGGGGGCGAGAGCTTCGCCGCCGTGATCGCGCGCGTCGCGGCCACCATCGCGCGGTTGTCGGCCGCGCACCGGGGCGACATCGTCGCGGTGGCGCACGGGGGCGCGATCCGCGCCGCGATCGCGCTCGCCCTCGCCCTCGAACCGGCGCGCGCCATGGCGGTGCGCGTCGACAATCTTTCGCTCACCCGCCTCGATCTCGTCGCCGGCGGGACGCTGCGCGGCCGGGGCGGCGCGTGGCGCGTGGTCGGCGTCAACCGGCCGCCGTACTGAGGGATTCCGATGCCCGCCCTGCCCCGATTCACCCTGGTTCTCGGCGGCCAGCGCTCGGGCAAGAGCGCGTTGGCCGAACGGATGTTCGCGCGCCATTTGCCCGCGCTCTATCTCGCGACCGCCGAGGCCAAGGACGCGGAAATGGCCGCGCGCATCGCCGCCCACCGCGCCCGCCGGGGCCGGGATTGGGAGACGGTCGAGGAGCCGCTGGCGATCGCCGGTGTCCTTGCCGCCGCCGAGCGGCCGGTTCTGGTCGAGTGCCTTTCGCTCTGGGTTGCGAACCTGCTGGAACGCGCGCGCGATCCCGTCTCCGAAACCGAGGCGCTGGTCGCGGCGATCGCCGCGCGCGCGAAACCCACGGTCGCGGTCACCGTCGAGGCCGGGCAGGGCGTCGTGCCGGCGAACGCGCTCGCGCGCGCCTGGCTCGACGCGCTCGGAGAAACCAACCAGAAGCTCGCCGCCGCCGCCGACCGGGTCGTGCTCGTGACCGCGGGCCTGCCGCTCGTCCTCAAGGAGACGCCATGAGCCGAACGCCTGCGACCGTCGTCACCGGCTTTCTCGGCGCGGGCAAGACGACCCTGCTCCGCCATCTGCTCGCCCACGCCGACGGCGCGCGCCTCGCCCTGGTCATCAACGAGTTCGGCGATGTCGGCGTCGACAAGGGGATCGTCGAAGGCTGCGGGATCGAATCCTGCACGCCCGAAGGGGTGATCGAGCTCGCCAACGGCTGCATCTGCTGCACCGTCGCCGACGATTTCCTTCCCGCCATGAAGACGCTGCTCGACCGCCCCGATCCTTTCGACCACATCGTGATCGAGACCTCCGGGCTCGCTTTGCCGAAGCCGCTGGTCCAGGCGTTCCGCTGGCCCGAGGTCCGCGCGCGCGCGACCGTCTCGGGCGTGGTCGCGGTGATCGACAGCCCGGCGGTCGCCGCGGGGCGCTTCGCGCGCGATCCTGTCAACCAGCCGCACGGCGCGCCCGCGCACGATTTTCCGCTCGAAGAGGTGTTCGAGGACCAGTTGCGCGTCGCCGATATGGCGATCCTCAACAAGGCCGATCTGGTCGACGCCGCGACGCTGGCGCGCGTCCGGAGCCGGGTCGAGGCCTCGCTGCCGCCGGGAGCGAAAGCCGTTTCCGCCGCGCGCGGCGCGTTGCCGCTCGAGGTGCTGCTCGGCATCGGCGCGGCCGCCGAGGACGCGATTGTGGCGCGCCCTTCGCTCCACGACGGCGCGCAAAGCCACGACCACGACGACTTCGAAAGCTTCACCGTCGCGTTCGCCGCGCTTTCGGACGCGGCGGCGCTCGAAGCGCGCGTCCGGGCCGCCGTGGCCGAAGCCGGCGTTCTCCGCATCAAGGGCTTCGCCGAGGTCTCAGGGAGGCCGCATCGCCTCGTGATCCAGGCGGCGGGGCCCCGGGTCGAGAGCTACTTCGACCGCCCGTGGGGGCCAGCCGAGGAACGCCTCGGCCGGCTCGTGGTCGTCGGCCTCAAGGGATTGAGCCGCGCGCGGATCGAACGGGTCTTGCGGGGCTGAAGGTGGACTCCGCTCGAACGATGGACCATGGCCGTCGCCATAACCCCCGTCGTCACCCCCCGCTTGCGCGGGGGCAGGCCCCGCATTTTTCTTTCCGTCACTCCCGCGCAAGCGGGAGTCCATCTTTGCGCCGTTGGCGTGGATTCCCGCTTTCGCGGGAATGACGGGATCGGACACGAAAATCATGCATCTGCTCGCGACCGAACCGGGCGAGAT
>MIAC01000174.1:2483-7306 GCA_001830475.1 Rhodospirillales bacterium RIFCSPLOWO2_12_FULL_67_15 | reverse complement strand
ACCTGGGCCAAACGCCGGGCGAGATCGTCTTTCTGTCCGCCGCCGACACCGAAATCGCGCTGGTGTCTTCCGCGCGCGCGGCGCTCGGCGGCGATTTTCCGACCTTGCGCGCGGCGAGCCTCTTGGCGCTCGCGCACCATCTCTCGGTCGATCTTTACGCCGATGCGGTGCTCGCGCACGCGAAGCTGATTATCGTCCGGCTCCTCGGCGGGCGGAGCTATTGGCCCTACGGGATCGAGCGCGCGCTCGAGGCGGCGCGCGCGGGCGAATCCCCGCGCGCATCAGATGATGCGCCCCTATCGGGGCGCGCGGGCGGCGGTCGAATCGCCTTTCTTCCCGGCGGCGACGAGCCCGACGCCGAGCTCGCAGGGCTCTCGACCGTCGGCCGCGAGGACCAGCATCGCCTCTGGCAATACCTGGTCCACGGCGGCGCCGCCAACGCGGTTGAATTCCTCCGCTTCGCCGCGCGCCTGATCGGGCGCTCCACCGAATTTCTCGAACCCCGGCCGCTGCCGCGCGCCGGCGTCTATCTCCCGGGAGTGGGCGCGGGTAGCGTCGAGGACGCGACCGTGCGCTGGACGAAAAATCGCCCGCTCGCCGCGCTCGTCGTCTATCGCGCGCTGGTCCAGGCCGGCGACACGGCGGTGGTGGACGCGCTTGTAACCGCGCTCGAAGGCGCCGGGCTCGACACCCTCGCGCTTTACGCCGCGAGCTTACGCGATCCGCTCGCCCTGGCGCTCCTCGATTCGATCCTGGGCGCCCACCCGCCCGACGTTATCCTCGCGGCGACGTCTTTTTCCGCCGCGCGCGCGGACGGAACGCCGCCGTTCGCCGCCCTCGATTGCCCGGTGTTGCAGGTGGTGTTCGCGACCGAAACCCGCGCATCCTGGGCCGCCGGCACGCGCGGGCTGCATCCGCGCGATCTCGCCATGAACGTGGCGTTGCCGGAGGTGGACGGGCGCGTGCTCACCCGCGCCGTCGCCTTCAAGGGCGAGTCTTCGCGCGACCCCTCGACCCAGGCCGACGTGCGAAGACTGGTCCCCGATCCCGGACGGTGTGCGTTCGTCGCGGCGCAAGCCGCCGCGTGGGCCTCCTTGCGCCGGATTCCGGCGAACGAACGCCGGGTCGCGCTGGTGCTGGCGAATTATCCCAACCGCGACGGGCGGGCGGCGAACGGAGTCGGGCTCGACACGCCCGCTTCGACGATCGGGATCTTGCGCGCGCTGAAAGAGAGCGGCCACGCGGTCGGCGAAATCCCCGCGAGCGGCGACGAACTGATGCGAAGGCTGCTCCAAGGCCCGAGCAACGCCGAGCCCCGCCGGCCCGAGACGGAATCGCTTTCGCTCGCGGACTATCAATCGTTTCTTTCCCGCCTTGCGCCCGCGTTCCGCCAGGCGACGGAAGCGCGCTGGGGCGCCCCCGAATCCGATCCCTTTTTCCGCCCGGGTGCAACCGATTGCGGCAAGTTCGCGGTGCCGGCGTTGCGCTTCGGCAACGTCGCGGTCGCGATCCAGCCCGCGCGCGGCTACAACCTCGATCCGGTGGCGAGCTATCACGACCCGGCGTTGCCGGTGCCGCACAACTATCTCGCCTTTTACGCCTGGGCGCGCGAGGCCTTCGCGGCGCACGCGGTCGTCCACGTCGGCAAGCACGGCAACCTCGAATGGCTGCCGGGCAAGGCGCTGGCGCTTTCGGAGAGTTGCGCCCCGGAAGCGGCGTTGGGCGCGCTCCCCCACGTCTATCCCTTCATCGTCAACGATCCGGGCGAAGGCGCGCAGGCGAAACGCCGCGCGTCCGCCGTGATCGTCGATCACCTGACGCCGCCCTTGGCGCGGGCCGAATCTTACGGCCCCCAGCGCGCGCTCGAAGCCCTGATCGACGAATACTACGAGGCCGCCCGGCTCGATCCCCGCCGCCTCGACGCCATCGCCCAGGAAATACTTTCCATCTGCCGCGCGACCGGCCTCGACGAGGATCTGGGGCTGGCGCGCGAGACCAACGAGCGCCAGGCGCTTTATCTTCTCGACCGGCACCTCTGCGAATTGAAGGAAATGCAAATCCGCGACGGCCTGCACGTGTTCGGAGAATCGCCCTCGGGCGGGCTTCGGGACGCGCTCCTGGTCGCGCTCGCGCGCCTGCCCCGCGGGCGCGGCGAAGGAAAAGACGCGTCGCTGCTTCGCGCCTTGGCCGCCGATCTGAATTTGCGGAAATTCGATCCGCTCGATTGCGACCCGGCCGAGCCGTGGGAGGAGCCGATACCGAAAGCCCTTCTCGATCCCGCCCTCGAGATCGAAGGCCCGTTCCGCACCGCAGGCGACGCGGTCGAACGGTTGGAGGCGCTTGCGTCGGCACTCGTCGCCGGCGCCGTGGCGGCGAAAAAATCGTGGGCGCGGACGCGGGTCGTGCTCGGCGAAATCGAAAACTCCTTGCGCCCGAAGATCGACGTTTCGGGCGCGCGCGAACTGGCGGGCTTGCAGGCGGCGCTCGCCGGCAGGTTCGTGTTTCCGGGGCCCTCGGGCGCGCCCTCGCGCGGCCGGCCCGAGGTTCTGCCCACCGGGCGGAATTTCTATTCGGTCGACGTGCGCGGCGTTCCGACGCCTTCGGCCTGGACGCTCGGGTGGAAGTCGGCGGCGCTGCTCGTCCTCCGCCACGCGCAGGAAACCGGCGACTGGCCGAAGGCGCTCGCGCTCACCGCCTGGGGTACCGCCAACATGCGCACCGGCGGCGACGACATCGCCCAAGCGCTCGCGCTGATCGGGGCGAAACCTTCGTGGGACGCGGCGACCGGGCGGGTGACCGGCTTCGAGATTTTGCCTCTGTCGGTGCTGGAGAGGCCGCGCGTCGACGTGACGCTGCGCATCTCGGGGTTCTTCCGCGACGCGTTCCCGAACCTGATCGCGCTGTTCGATTCGGCTTCGCGCGCGGTCGCGAAACTGGACGAACCGGCGGACAAGAATCCGCTCGCGGCGCGCTTTCGCGCCGATCGCGCAAGACTTCAAGCCGAGTGTTCCGGCGAAAAGGACGCCGACACCATCGCCGGCACGTCCGTCTTCGGCTCCAAGCCGGGCGCCTACGGCGCCGGGCTCCAGGCGCTGATCGACGAGAAGGGCTGGGAGACCGAGGCCGATCTGGCCCGCGCCTACGTCGCCTGGGGCGGCTACGCCTACGGCTTAGGGCTGGATGGCGCGGCCCGGCACGCGCTGTTCGAGCGCAGGCTCGCGGGCGTAGAGGCGGTGGTCCAGAACCAGGACAACCGCGAGCACGACTTGCTCGATTCCGACGACTACTACCAGTTCGAGGGCGGGCTCGCCGCCGCGGTCAAGGCGGCCTCGGGGAAGAAGCCCGCGGTCTATCACGCCGACCATTCCCGCCCCGAGAAGCCGGCGATCCGCACCCTCGAAGAGGAGATCGCGCGGGTGGTGCGGGCGCGCGCCGCCAACCCGAAATGGATCGCGGGCGTCATGCGCCACGGCTACAAGGGCGGCTTCGAGATGGCGGCGACGGTCGATTATCTCTTCGCCTTCGCCGCGACCGCCGGATGCGTGAAGGCGCACCAGTTCGACCAGGTGTTCGAGGCGTACCTGATGGACGCGAAGGTGCGTGAGTTCCTGCAAACCCACAACCCGGCGGCGCTCAAGGAGATGGCCGAAAGGTTCCGCGAAGCGATGACGCGCGGCCTGTGGACGCCGCGCCTCAACTCGGTCGCGGCGACGATCGGCGGGATTTTGAGTTAAGGGGCGGGGGCGCCTAGCCCCCGCCCAAGGAAACGTCGACCATCAGGGTGTTGCCCAGCGTGTGGAGCGCGTCGCTCAGTTCCCGCTCGCTCACGGCCGCAGGCACCCGCACCCGGGCCTTGGCGTAGAACAGGAAGCCCCCGCCCATCGGCGCCGCGCGGATGTCGGTTTCCATCTCCTCGACGCTGACGCCGCGCGCCGCCAGGCAGTGCGAGATGTCGCGGACGATGCCGGGATGATCCGGGCCGACGAGGTCGAGAACGAGCGGGCGGTCCTTGGGCGCCGCCCCCTCGGCCGTTTCCTCGACCGTCAGGTGAAACCCTTCCGATCCGAGGGCGAGCAGGGCGTCGCGGAGCGCGGCGATCTTTCCCTTGGGCGCCTCCACCCGCGCGACGCCGACGAACTTCTCGGCCAGGCGCACCATCCGGCTTTCGAGCCAGTTGCCGTCCGCCTCCGCGACCGCGTGCGCGAGCCGCTCGACCAGGCCGGGCCGGTCCTTGGCGATGAAGGTGAGGACCAGGGTTTGGGTCACGTTCGGTCCCCGCGCCGCCTCGCCGGCCGCAAGAGACTCATTGCCCGAGCGCCGCTTTCGCCTTTTCGAGTTTGTCGACCGCGATCACGCAGCGGAGCCCATCGGCGCCCGCGCCGACGACGTAAAAAGCCTCGATATTGACTCGCGCCTTGGCGAGCTTGCGCGCGGCCGCGCCCAACGCGCCGGGCACGTCCGCGAGCGTCGCCTCCAGGACTTCCTTGGCTTGCTTGACCTTGATCCTGGCCGCTTTCAGGGCGGCGAGCGCCTTCGGCGGATTGTCGGCGACGAAGCGGACGGCGCCCTTCGCCCCGGTCGCGTAGCAGGCGCATTGGATGTTGACGCCGGCGGCGCCGAGCGTCTCGGCGACCCTGGCCAAGGCGCCGGGCTTGTTAGTCAGGGAAACCACGATTTCGGTCGGCATGTTCGCCTCCTTCGGTTGGTTCGCGGGCCATTATAGCCGGACCGCGCGGCCGAGTCGCGGGCGCCGGGGCGCGGCCTCGCCGCCGCCCCGCTTCGCGCCTATATCCTTGGCGGTATCCAGATGGTTGTCGCCATGC
>MIAC01000174.1:0-2409 GCA_001830475.1 Rhodospirillales bacterium RIFCSPLOWO2_12_FULL_67_15 | reverse complement strand
GCACGCGCAGCCCGCGACCCGGATCACCGAGGAGCCGGTGGTGGTGCAACCGCCGCCGTTTTCGACGAGGGGTACAACCGTGGTCGTGCCCAGAACCCGGATCGAGATCGACGAAGGCGGGAAGATCGCCCCCGGCGATCCCTTGCGGCGCAAGAAGGCGTTGCCCGGGGCGGAAGGCGAAACCGAGGCCGAAACCGAGGCCGCGCCCGACCCCGCCTGCCGCGGCTCCAAAATCCTCTGCGGCGATCCGCTGCGGAGGAAACAGAAGAAGAGCGCCAGGCCGGGGGAGTGACGGGCGGGCGCGTTTTTTTACTCCCTCCCCCTCGTCACGCCGTTAGGCGTGCATTCGCACGACGGGGGAGGGAAAGGTGGGGGTGAGATATGGCGGGTGGGGGCGAACCGGCCGCGCCGCCGTTTTCATTCGTCATGCCCGCGCACGCGGGCATCTAGACTTTTCGCCGCCTCAATCGTCCTTGTCTTTCACGATGCCGGTGAAGGCGGCGATGCCGATGGTGGAGAGAATCCACCCGGCCGCGATGGTGAACCACAGCCAGAGCCGATAGAACCACCCCCACTCGTGCGTGCCGCTGGGTTCCCAATAAACTTCCTGGTGCAGGTCGACGAAGGGAAAGAACACGTCCAGTATATAGGCAACGGAATTGAACTCCGGGTAATCCTTCGGCAGGGGGATCGGGCTCGCCCACCGGCGTTCGGCCGTATACCAGGTGGAACAGGCGGCCGAGGTATAGGCGACGTAACATTTATCCAGATAGACGCGTTCTTTGACCGGGTGCATCCCCCCATAGTGGAACGCGTCGCTGGCGATAACCCATCCGAACCAGACGATCCAAAATGCGATTATCAGCGCCCGCCACGGCTCGTAGCCATACGCGGCCGTCCACTTGATAAACCAGAGCCAGCACATTCGCCTCCGGGTTATATCTCTGCGACCCCGGTAAGCATCCATTCGCGCGATGGAAATTATCCGCGCGTCGGTCTCGTGGCCCATCTGGTGCAGGACCTTGGCGAGTTGGCGGTAGGGCTGTGGTGTGTATTTACCGGCGGGCATCCGGCCGAGCCAGTTGAGTCGTGCTTTCGCATCCGTCGGAGAACCGGGTGCGATGGCGCTGTATTCGAAGCCGTCGAGCCAAAGTTTCCCTTTTTCGGGCCAGGATTTAGGGTCATCCGCCAGCACGCCGACGCGCATGTGCATGAGGTCCACGATTCCTTTCGGCGCTTCTATGCCGACCCAATAGAAATTGATTTCGACATTGGCATTCTGGGCGTTGAAGGCTTCTCCGCCGTCGTTATCGAACGCGGTCTTCTTAAAAACGAGATCGCCGCCGATGTCGACCGCGAGCAGCAGGAACTCGCCCTTAGCCGTGGCTTTCTCGAAACGCGCGGTTCCTCCCGTTTTCATGCGATCCGCGGTGAAGGCTTTGTCGCCGGCGTTTTCGAACGCGGCTCCGTCGCAATCGAGATCGCCGCCGATGTCGGCGGCAAGCAGCCGGAACTCGCCCTTAGCCGTGGCTTTCTCGAAACGCGCGACTCCTCCCGTTTTCATGCCATCCGCGTTGAAGGCTTTGTCGCCGGCGTTCTCGAACGCGGCCCCGTAGCAATCGAGATCGCCGCCGATGTCGGCGCCAAGCAGCCGGAACTCGCCCTTAGCCGTGGCTTTCTCGAAACGCGCGGTTCCTCCCGTTTTCATGCGATCCGCGTTGAAGGCTTTGTCGCCGGCGTTTTCGAACGCGGCCCCGTAGCAACCGAGATTGCCGCCGATGTCGGCGCCAAGCAGCCGGAACTCGCCCTTGGCCGTGGCTTTGTCGAAGCGCGCGACTCCTCCCGTTTTCATGCCATCCGCGATGAAGGCTTTTTGGCCGGCGTTCTCGAACGCGGCTCCGTCGCAATAGAGATCGCCGCCGATGTCGGCGCCAAGCAGGCGAACCTCGCCGACGGCGACGGTTCCTCGGAGAAACAGGTCTCCGTTGGAGTGGAAGCCGTCGCCGTTTATGGCCGTGCCATCGGTTCCCTCGATTCTGCCGCCCGAAAGCCCCACGAGACCCAGACGGGTGCCCCCAAGGTCGAGGGTGCCGGTCGCCAGGCAATTGAGGAGACCGAAAGGACACATCGCCGATGCGCCAGAAAGATCGAGTCCGTCCGGGATTTGCGCTCCAATCAAAATGACACCTTTGTGTGTCGGGGCGATCTTATTTTTTCCATCTTTATCCTTGAGTTCGCCGGTTAAAAGCGCGGCGATGACTCGCCCGCGTATTTCCGGCTGGCCGTTCCAGGATTCGCGCTCTTTGGGATCGAAAACTTTTCCATTCGAGAAATCACATGGCTTCCCGTCCCGCACGCACTCGGCGAGTGTTTTTTCGGGTTCGGTCAGCGCGTACCACTTGAGATCGT
>MIAC01000173.1:670-1139 GCA_001830475.1 Rhodospirillales bacterium RIFCSPLOWO2_12_FULL_67_15 | reverse complement strand
TCCTCGTCACCGAACGCGTCAAGCCCGTGCTCGGCATGCTGACGCTGCTGGTGCGCCAGACGGCCGAGGGTAGCGTGATGATCGGCGAGTCACACGAGGACGTGGGGCTAATCGACGCCACCACGCCCGACGTGCAGCAGGCGCTTGCCGCGCGCGCCGTTAGGACGTTTCCGTTCCTGCGCGACGTGCGCGTCGTGCGCCACTGGGCCGCGCTGCGCGTGATGTCGCCCGACGGCCTGCCAATCTACGAACAGTCGCAGCGGTATCCGGGCGCGTTCGCCGCGACCTGCCACAGCGGCGTGACACTCGCCGCCGCACATGCGCTGCGCTACGCCGGCTTTGTCGCAGACGGCAGGCTGCCCGCGGAACTCGCGCGGTTCACCGGCCAGAGATTCAATGTTCAAAAAGCTGCCTGACGCCGGCACCGCGACTGTCACGGTGCTGATCGACGGCAAACCTTTTCAGGCGC
>MIAC01000173.1:0-636 GCA_001830475.1 Rhodospirillales bacterium RIFCSPLOWO2_12_FULL_67_15 | reverse complement strand
CGCCGGCGCAACATCGACGCGCACCACTGCGGTCTCGGAGGCGCCGCGCGCACCTTATTGCATGATGGGCGTGTGCTTCGAATGCCTGATGGAAATCGACGGCGCGCCGAACCAGCAGGCGTGCCTCGTTCCCGTCGCCGAGGATATGCGCATCAACCGCCAGCCCGGCAAAGTGGAGGCAAAGCCATGAGCGCCGCGTTTGACCTCGCCATTGTCGGTGCCGGACCCGCGGGGCTTGCCGCGGCGGCGACCGCCGCCGGGCTCGGACTCAGGACCGCAGTCATCGATGAGCAGCCCGAACCCGGCGGACAGATCTATCGCGCGATAGAAAGCGTCAGCACGCAGCGGCCGGCGCATCTGCGCATCCTCGGACCCGACTACGCCGCGGGACTGGAGCTCGTCAAATGCTTTCGCGCCAGCGGCGCGGAGTACCTGCCGCAAACCAGCGTGTGGCAAGTCGACGGCGAACGCAACGTCTATGTGCGCAATCGCGCCGGCGCCGCACGCATCGCAGCCAAACAAATACTCATCGCGACCGGCGCGATGGAGCGCCCCCTCCCGGTGCCCGGCTGGACGCTGCCCGGCGTGATGACGTGCGGCGCGGCGCAAACGCTGCTCAAATCGAGCGGCGTGGTT
>MIAC01000172.1:5351-5493 GCA_001830475.1 Rhodospirillales bacterium RIFCSPLOWO2_12_FULL_67_15 | reverse complement strand
CGAAGCCGCTGCATGCCGAGATCGGCGGCCACAAGTAACTTCATGCCCGACTTCTGGCCCGACTCAGGGTTCGCCCTCCTGAAGCGCGACAGGCGCGGCCAGCTCGTCGTCACCGACGATTATCTCCGCGCCTGGCTCGCCC
>MIAC01000172.1:387-5254 GCA_001830475.1 Rhodospirillales bacterium RIFCSPLOWO2_12_FULL_67_15 | reverse complement strand
CATCGCCCTCTTGCGCGATCCCGACGCGCGCGACAACTGGCGCGTGATCGCGGATTTCTTCCGCCGCCTCGTCGCCGCGGAAACGGTGGAAGGCTGCTACCTCGGCCTCTTCCACGAAGAACGGGTGCCGTTTCCGCCGCTCTTTCTCGATCGCATGGTGGAAACGATCGTGCGCGCGATCCTGGAAGACACGGACGATCCCTTCCGCGCCCGCGCCGGCGAGCTTTTCTTCCGCGCTCAGACCGCGACCATCCAGGAGGGTTCGGTGCTGCTCGGCGACAGCGAAACCGTCGAAACGCTGGGCACGACCCGGGGCATGGGCGATCTCGGCCGCCTGATCGTGCAAAGCGGCGCGACCGCGCGCAAAATCGAGATGGACGTGCTCACGTCCGAAAAATCCTCGCTCTATTGGGAACGGAACGCGCGCCGCGACATGGTGCTCGATCTCACCTTCGCCCGCCCCGGGCTCGACGCTTTCGCCCGGGTGATGGAAGGCTGGATCGCCCACATGATCGGGGCCGAGGTGCGCATCCAGCCGGTGCGGCAGATCCGCGACGAGCGTTGGCTCTGGCACATCGGGCTCGATGTCGAGGCGAGCGCAATCCTGAACGACCTCTACCGCGGGACCGAGTTGGACGAGGAGCGGCTCAAGCGCCTGATCGCGCTATTCCGTCTCGATTTCGCCAATCCGGCGATCGTGCGCGAGAACGTCGCCGGCCGACCGGTTTATCTCGGGCTCGCGGTCACGGAGGCGAAGAAGCTCCGCTTCAAGCCCCAGAACCTGCTCATCAACCTGCCGCTCGCGCGCGCGGCGTGAAGTTTCGCCGCCGCGCCCTTTTGTGGGGGCGTTAGAAATTTTGAGGGGCGGGCTTGGGCCGGGTGGGGCCAGATTTCCGCGCCCGCCCGGCTGCGTCCAGCGCGCGGGCGGCCCAGCGCGCCATCGCCTCGGCATCGTCGAACAACTCGGGGGACGCCTCCCAATACGACATCACGACCGGAGTCCGGCGCCCCCGCCGTCGGTAGGTGAAGGGGTGCATCCCAGCGGAACGGAAACTGGGTTCGGTGGCGGTATCGGCTTTGAAATAGAGAATATCCTCGGCGATCAACGCGAACATCAGGCCGTCCTTATAGAGGCCGTAGCCGCCGAACATCCGGCGCGCCGAGACGCCGCCGAGCGGGCGCAGCAGATCGAGGACATGACCGACGAACGAACTCGGCAAAATTACCTCCGTTCGCGGAAAAACGCCTTGAGAATCTCACCCGACTCGCCTTCCTCGATCCCGCCCACCACCTCGGGGCGGTGGTGGCAGGTGGGCTGGGTGAAAAAACGCGCGCCGTGCTCGACGCCGCCGCCCTTGGGGTCGTAGGCGCCGAAATAGAGCCGGCGGACGCGCGCGAACGAAATCGCGGCGGCGCACATCGCGCACGGCTCCAGGGTCACGTAGAGGTCGGAATTATCGAGCCGGGACGCGCCCGCCTTCGCGCACGCCGTGCGGATGGCGAGAAGCTCCGCGTGCGCGGTCGGATCGCGCGTTTCCTCCATGCGGTTGCGGGCCTCGGCGAGGATCGCGCCGGTCGCGCCGTCCACGATAACCGCGCCGACCGGAACCTCGCCAGCGCCTTGCGCCTCGCGGGCGAGTTCGAGCGCGCGTTTCATGGGTGTTTTTTCGTTCATGGCGCGGACCTTGGGCGGGCCGCGCCCTTTCCGTCAAGGCCCGATAACCTTAAAGTCCCGGCCCATGACCCTTCCCTTGATCGGCATCACGCTCGATTCGGAAGCGCCCGGCGGCTACTCCAAGTTTCCCTGGTACGCGCTCCGCGAAAACTATTGTTCGGCAGTCGCCGGGGCGGGGGGCTTGCCGGTGCCGCTGCCGCACGAGCTCGCCCGGGCGGAAACCTATCTCGACGCCTTGGGCGGGATCATCGTCACCGGCGGCGCCTTCGACGTCGATCCGGCGATCTTCGGCTCAAGGGAGCGCCATGCGACGGTCGCGACCAAGGACCGCCGCACCGCCTTCGAACTCGCGCTGGTCAAAGGCGCGCTCAAGCGCGATCTGCCGGTGCTCGGCATCTGCGGCGGCCAGCAGCTTCTCCACGTCGTCCTCGGCGGCCGGCTGATCCAGCACATCCCGGACGAGATCAAGGGCGCGCTCGCCCACGAGCAGCCCAACCCCCGCGACGAGCCCGGCCACGACGTCGCCGTCGTTCCCGGGACGCTGCTCCATCGCATCGTCGGCGTCGCGAAAATGCCGGTCAACAGCGCGAACCATCAGGCGGCGCAGGACGAGCCCGAGGGCGTCGTCGTCAACGCCCGCGCCGGCGACGGCGTGATCGAGGGGATCGAGGCGCCCCGGTACCGCTTCTGCCTCGGCGTGCAATGGCACCCGGAATTTTTGCTTTCCGAGGGTGACCGGCGCCTCTTCCGGGCTTTCGTCGCCGCCTGCGGCGCATGAGACCAGCGATGAGCAAAGCAGAAAAAGGGGAGCGCATCGCCAAGGTTCTCGCCCGCGCCGGGCTCTGCTCGCGGCGCGAAGCCGAGCGCTGGATCGCGGCGGGGCGCGTCGCCGTCAACGGCCAAGTGCTGACCACGCCCGCGGTGACGGTGACCGAGGGAGACGCGATCGTCGTCGACGGCCAAGCTTTGCCGGCGAAAGAACCCTCCCGGCTCTGGCGTTATCACAAGCCGGCGGGCCTGATGACCACGCACCGCGACCCGCAAGGGCGTCCGACCGTGTTCGACGCGCTTCCCGCCCGGTTGCCCCGGGTGGTTTCGGTCGGCAGGCTCGATTTCAACTCCGAGGGACTATTGCTGCTCACCAACGACGGCGGGCTCGCGCGCACGCTCGAATTGCCCGCGACCGGCTGGACCCGGCGCTACCGGGTGCGCGCGTTCGGCGACGTGGACGACGAAGCCCTCGCCCGGCTTAAAGCGGGCGTCACGATCTCCGGCGTGCGCTACGGCCCGATCCGGGCGGCGGTCGATTCGAAAAAAGGGGCCAACGTCTGGATTACGGTGGCGCTGACCGAAGGCAAGAACCGCGAGGTGCGCCGGGTCCTCGAACATCTCGGGCTTTCGGTCAGCCGCCTGATCCGCACCGCCTACGGCCCGTTCCAGCTCGGGCACCTGGCCGAGGGGGAGGTGGAAGAAGTGCCGAGGAAGGTCTTGCGCGAGCAGTTGGGCGGGGAGGGCGCTCGTTGAGAATCGTCGCCGGACGCCATCGCGGCCGGGCCTTGAAATCGCTGCCGGGACCGGCGGTGCGCCCGACCTCGGACAAGGCGCGCCAGGCGGTGTTCAACATCCTCGCCCACGGCGTTCCCGGGTTCGCCTTCGCGGGCATTTCGGTCGCGGATGTCTTTTGCGGCACCGGCGCGCTCGGGCTCGAAGCTCTGTCGCGGGGGGCGGCGCACGCGACGTTCGTCGATAAGGACGCCGCCGCGCTCAAGTGCGCCAAGGAAAACGCCGCCCGCCTCGGCGAATGGAAGAATATTCTGACGCTCCGTCTCGACGCGGCGCAAATCCCCCCGCCGCCGCTCGCGGCCCCTGCGCCTTGCGCCCTCGCCTTTCTCGACCCGCCCTACGGCGAAGGCCTGCTGGTTCCGGCGCTGCAAGGCTTGGCTGCACGCGGCTGGCTGGCGGCGGGCGCGATCGTGGTCGCCGAGATGGGAGCGAAGGAGGCATTCGAGGCGCCGCGCGGCTACGCGCTTTTGCAGGAGCGCACCTACGGCGCGGCCAAGGTCGTGTTTTTGCGCTTCAAAGGCAATGAATCGTTAGCCAGAGGCCCATTTGAGAGTCGGCGGTTACCAAGATTTTCTTTGCCATAATTCGATATACGGCCTGATCTTCGATAATAATTCCCAGCCCCTTTTTGCGAACTGATGTCAAGCAGTCGAAAGTATTTTTGACCAAATTATCAAGGTCAGTTCCATGGGGAAGATTTTGTTTGAAGTACTTTGGGCTCTGAGGCCAGATAAGAAATTCAAATTCGGCCGAATATCGGATGGAATTCGGATCATGGCTCGAACCAATTCCACGGTACTTTTCCAAACTGGAGGAAAGCTCCCGGAGCCATTCATTTTCAGTTTTTTTATTGCCCCAACCGCGAGGGGTTCCAGATATCCAAGTCCTTGGAATAAGTTCTTTCATCAGCGCCGGCCGAACAGGCGCTCGATGTCGGCGCGCTTGAGCTCGATGTAGGTCGGGCGGCCGTGGGCGCATTGGCCGGAGAGCGGCGTTTGCTCCATTTCGCGCAACAGCGCGTTCATCTCGGCGGCATTGAGGCGCCTTCCTGCCCGCACGCTGCCGTGGCAGGCGATCGTCGCCGCGACCTCGTCGAGGCGCGCCTTCAAGGCGTGCGCCGCGTCGAACTCGGCCAGCTCCTCGGCCAAGTCGCGGACCAATCCCTTGACGTCCGCCTCGCCGAGCAGCGCCGGGATCTCGCGCACCACCACCGCCGCTTCGCCGAAATCCTCGACGACGAGGCCGAGCTCGGCGAGCTCCGGCGCCCGGGCGGCGATCCGGGCCGCGGCCGCCGGAGACAGCTCCACCACCTCGGGGATCAAGAGGCCCTGGCGGGCGATGCCGCCGTTTTCGAGCGCCCGCTTGAGCTTCTCCTGGGTCAGCCGCTCGTGCGCCGCGTGCTGATCGACGATGACCAGGCCGTCGGCGGTCTCGGCGACGATATAGGTTTCGTGCACTTGCGCGCGCGCCACCCCGAGCGGATGTTCGGCCGCGTCCGAGATTTCGCCGCCGGGCGCCGGGGCGGGCTCCGCGGTTCGCGCCGCAAGCGGCGCGTGGAAGCCGAGCGCGGCTTCGGCGAGCCCTCGCGGGATCGAGCCGCCGCCCGAAGGCGGATAGGCAAAGCCCCGC
>MIAC01000172.1:0-330 GCA_001830475.1 Rhodospirillales bacterium RIFCSPLOWO2_12_FULL_67_15 | reverse complement strand
GCGCGATGCCCGGCGGCGGCGAGGGCGTGCCGGATCGCGCCGACCACGAGGCCGCGCACCAGCCCCGGGTCGCGGAAACGGACCTCGGTCTTGGCGGGATGGACGTTCACGTCCACCGCCTCGGGCGGAACCTCGAGGAACAGCGCGACCGCCGCGTGCCGGTCTCCGGCCATCAAGTCGCGGTAGGCCCCGCGCAACGCCGACAGCAAAAGCCGGTCGCGCACCGGCCGGTCGTTGACGAACAGGAACTGCATCCGCGCGGTCGGGCGGTTGAAGGTGGGAATGCCGGCGAAGCCGGACAAGCGGACGCCCTCGCGCTCAGCAATGATC
>MIAC01000171.1:1833-4943 GCA_001830475.1 Rhodospirillales bacterium RIFCSPLOWO2_12_FULL_67_15 | reverse complement strand
TCAAGCTGCAGCCCAAGATCCTCGACCAGAAGCCCGGCACGCGGGTGGTGTCGCACCAGTTCAACATGGGCGAATGGCAGCCCGACGAGACGGCAAACATCGACAATCGCCTCGCGCACCTGTGGATCGTCCCTGCAAAGGCCGGCGGCAGCTGGTCGCTGCGCATCGAGGGCAGCGCGCGGGAGCGGCCGCTGTCGCTGCGGCAGAGTTTCCAGATGCTGACTGGCCAGCTGAACGGCGCTACCGGGGCGCTGGCGCTCTCCGACGCCAAATTGCGCGGGGACCAGATCAGCTTCACCGTGATGGAGGGTGCCGCGCGGCGGGATTTCAGCGGGCGCGTACAGGGCACTACGATGGGTGGCACGGTGCGCTCCACCGGTTCGCCCGATATGAGGTGGTCCGCCTCGCGACGCTGAGCAGGATGAAGAAGCGGTCCAGACGGCGGGTGCCGTTCGCCGTGCGCGAGTCGCGAATTCACGGCCGGGGCGTCTTCGCCACCCGTAGCATTGCGAAGGGCGAACGCCTGATCGAGTACAAGGGCGAGCGCATCACCTGGCAGGAAGCCGAGCGCCGTTATCCGATCGACCCGGTGCCCTATCACACGTTCCTGTTCGAAATCGGGGACGGCACGATGTGCATCGATGCGGTACGCAACGCGAATGCGGCGAAATGGATCAACCATTCCTGCAGGCCCAACTGCGAGGCGGTCGAGGACGAGAACGAGCGCATCTTCATCGACGCGGCACGCGCGATCCGTCGCGGCGAGGAACTCACCTACGACTACAACTTCATCCTCGAAGAGCGCCACACGCCGGCGCAGAAAAAGCTCTTTCCCTGCTGGTGCGGGGCGAGGAACTGCCGGGGGACGATGCTCGGTAAGAAACGGTAGTTTCGCTGCCGCCGGTGGACTTGCGCGCTGGCGCGCGCCAACCGCGTTTCCCGTACGGATAAGAAACATCCGTACGGGAAACGCGGTTTTGATTAACAACAAGAACGGAATGGGGTCTTATTCAAGATCGTCGATTGTGCACGGATAGTTCTTTCATCCGTGCGCAATCGATGATCCGCGCGGACGGATTTTCGTCCGCGCAACACGGCGATCCCCCCAGCTACGATATGTAGCGCGGGGTGCCGAGCAGCCAGCTGATCACCAGCATGGCGGCGATGACGCCGGCGACGATCCACAGTGGGTTTATGCCGCCGCGTGCCGGCGCTTCCTCGATCGCAACGGCCGCTTCGGCCGCGGCTGCCTGTGGCGCGAGGGTTTCCTTGAAGTTCGCGAAGAAGTCGTCCGCCGTTTTTGCAGCCACGCCGTCGATCAGGCGCGAGCCCACTTGCGCGAGCTTGCCGCCGATGTTCGCCTTGGCGCTGTAGCTCAGACGCGTGCCCCGTCCTTCCGGCGAGAGCGAGACCTGCGCCCCGCCCTTCGCGAAACCGGCAGCGCCACCGGAGCCTTCGAACGCCAGCGAGTAGGAATTCGGCGCTTTGATGTCCGACAGGACCAGCTTGCCCTTGAATTTCGCCTTTACCGGGCCGATTGCCGCGGTCAGCTCGACCTTGTATTCGTTGTCGGCGATCTTCTCGATCGCCTCGCACCCCGGAATGCTGGCTTTCAGCACTTCGGGGTCGATGAGTCCGCGCCAGACTTCGGCCTGCGGCAGCGGAATGAGTTGCTCGCCCGTCATTTCCATGTGCAATGCTCCCTGGTTTCCCCATCCATTTTCGCAGCAAAGGCACTATCGCGCACGGCCACGCGTGACGCCTGCTACGCTGCGCGGCGTTCGCCTACCGCGGGCGCCGAAAGAGCGCGGGCGAGATCGACAAGGCTGGTGATGTTGTGCACCGGCAGGAAGGCATCGACGTGCGGCAGCATGGCGCGGATGCCGGCCGGGCGCGGCTCGAACCCCTCATAGCGCAGCAGCGGGTTGAGCCAGATGAGCTTCCGGCAGGACTTGTGCAGCCGTTCCGTCTCCTTGGACAGCCCTTCGCCGGCGTCGCGGTCCAGGCCGTCGGATATCAGCAGCACCACCGCATTCTGGCCCAGCACGCGCCGCGACCAGCCCAGGTTGAACTCGTGCAGGCAGGTTCCGATGCGGGTGCCGCCCGACCAGTCTGCCACGACGTCTGCAATCTCGAGCATGGCTGCGTCGACGTCGCGGTGTCGGAGGCAGCGGGTGATGTTGGTGAGCCGCGTGCCGAACACGAAGGTGGTGACGCGGTCGCGGTCATTGGTGATCGCATGCAGGAACTGCAGGAACATGCGTGCGTAGCGGCTCATGCTGCCGGAGATGTCGCACAGCACCACCAGCGGCGGATGGCGATATCGCACGCAGCGGCGCTTGAGCGGGATGATCTCGCTGCCCGCGCGCAGGCTCGCCCTCAGGCTCGCCCTCAGGTCCACGCGCGCGCCCTCGTCGTCGGGACGGAAGCGGCGGGTCCGGACCTCGGGAATGGGCAGCCTGAGGTGGGCGATCATCGCTTTGGCCTGCGCGAGTTCCTCGACGGTCATGGTCTCGAAATCGGCGTGCTGCAGGACTTCGCGCGCCGAAAAAGACAGGGTCGCGTCCAGCTCGATGTTCTCGGGCTGGTCGTTGCCGGGCTGCTCGCCTGGTTTGCGTCCCGCAAGGAGTGCCTCGGAAACGCGATCGCCCGCCTCGGGCTTGTCCTCCGGGGCGCGGCCATAGACCGCCGGCAGGAGCATCGCCATGGCGCGCTCGAGCAGTTGCGGGTCCTTCCAGAAAATGTGAAACGCCTGATCGTAGACCTCGAACTGCTCGTGCCGGTCAAGGAACACGCTGGCGAGCGTCCAGTAAAAATCGTCGCGGCGCGCGAGGCCGGTGACTTCGAGCGCGCGCACCGCGTCGATGACGCGGTCCGGCCCGATCGCTAGGCCGGCGGTGCGCAGCACGCGGGCAAAGTGCATGACGTTCTCCGCAAGGCGGCCGCCGGCGGGTTCGGCGGCGCGGACTGTGCTCCGGGCGGTCGGTACGCCCGGTTCGCCGCGGCGCTCGCCCCTGCCACGCCGGGTCATGGCCGGGTGCCGCTTGGCCCGGCGAACGGGCACTGGCGGGCAAGGACGAGGAACTTGGCCGAAGACACGACCTCGTGCC
>MIAC01000171.1:0-1823 GCA_001830475.1 Rhodospirillales bacterium RIFCSPLOWO2_12_FULL_67_15 | reverse complement strand
GGCCTCGTGGTTGCGCTCGATCTCGTCGAGCCGGTACACGTAGTTCACCATGATCCCCGCGGAGCGTGCCAAGCCCGGCTTCGACGCATCGGCAAGCCAGTTCAGTCTTTCCATGCGCGCGCCGTTGCCAAGGTGGAAGCGCGCCACGGCATCGAGCGGTTCTCCGTCGAGCTTGGCGTGCAGCAGGTAATACGCGCACAGGCGAAGCAACGGATCCTCCAGCGCGCTGGTAAGGTCCGGGCTCATGTGCCAGTCGGGTTCATCGAGCGCCTGCAACTGCTTCGCGAGGGCGGCGCCTCCGGGACCCGGTGATCGGGCGAGTCGATCTAACGTGTCCGCGTCGTGCAGCCAGGCGCGGAACCCCGGGATCGGCGATAGCGTCGAGAAGGTTTTCAGCCGGGGAAATTCGCGGCCAAGATCCTCGGCCACCTGTTTGATCAGGAAATTGCCGAAGGAGATGCCCCGCAGGCCGTCCTGGCAGTTGGTGATCGAATAGAAAATCGCGCAGTTCGCCCGTGCCGGATCGGTGACCAGTGAATCCACATCGAGCAGCGGCTGAACCGTGTCGCTGATGCCGTGCGTGAGCGCCACTTCGATGAATATGATCGGCTCATCGGGCAGCGACGGGTGAAAGTATGCATAGCAGCGGCGGTCCGCCTGCAGCCGGCGGCGCAGATCGGTCCAGCCCTGGATGGCGTGCACCGCCTCGTACTGGATGAGCTTCTCCAGGATCAGCGCGGAAGTGCGCCAATCTATCCGGGCGAGCACCAGGAATCCGCGGTTGAACCAGGAGGCGAGCAGGTGCTCCAGATCTGCCTCGATGCCGGCCCAGTGCGCGCGCGACTTCAGCTGCGGCAGGATGCGGCGGCGCATCTCCACCAGCGCCGCGGTGCCTCCGGAGGCCATGTTGAGGCGGCGGAAAAGTTCCTGCCTGGGCGGCTCGACCACGTGCATCAGGCGCACGAGGTTGGTCTGCGAAGGCTCCTTCCGGTAGGCGTCGGCGGCGCGCCCGACTTCCTGGGGATCGGGCGAGAATTCATCGGCCAGGACATCGAAGAACGCCTCCAGCGCCGCGCCCTGGAGGCTGTCGTAGGCTGCCAGCACTTCGCGGGCAAACGCCGCGCCGGACGCCTCGCCGCGCTGCGACAGCAGCGCCCGGCACAGCGTCACGGTCTTGCGCGTGTTGCGGTCCGCGCCCTTCACGCCGGGGCCCGCGCGCGGCGACACCGACCGCAGCAGCCGCCCGATGATGGATGCCGCTGTCACCTGTGGGTCACCTGCGGGTCACCTCGGGTGCAACCTCGGCTGCACCACCGGCCGCGGCGCGAATCTCGGCAAGAAGCCGCTCGGCCTCGCTGCCCCTGATGCGGCCGATGTCGTCCTGGTACTTGAGCAGCGTGCCGAGGGTGTCGTTGACGGTCAGCGGATCGAGCGCGAGCCGGTCGAGCACAACCAGCGCTTTTGACCAGTCTATCGTTTCGGCCACCCCGGGCAGCTTGAACAGGTCCATCTTGCGCAGCTTCTGCACGAACGCGACCACCTCCCGCGACAATCGCTCCGAGGCTCCGGGTGCCTTGCGCCTGAGGATCTCCAGCTCCCTTGTCGCATCGGGATAGTCCACCCAGTGGTAGAAGCAGCGGCGCTTGATGGCATCGTGGATCTCGCGGGTTCGATTGGAGGTGATGACGACCACCGGCGGCTCCTTGGCGCGGATCGTGCCGAGCTCCGGGATCGTCACCTGGAAGTCGGACAGCACCTCGAGCAGGTAGGCCTCGAACGGCTCGTCGGTGCGGTCCAGTTCGTCGATGAGCAGCACGGGCGGG
>MIAC01000170.1:2340-7092 GCA_001830475.1 Rhodospirillales bacterium RIFCSPLOWO2_12_FULL_67_15 | reverse complement strand
CCTCGCCGAAGTCCGCCGCAAGATCGACGATCTGCGGCGGCTGGGGCGGATCCTGAACGACATGGTCGAGGCTTGTGCCGAGGGCCGGCTGCCCGACTGCCCGCTGATCGAGGCGCTTTATCGCCCGCCGGCGGCGGAGGTGCGATCGAGCGATGGGAGGGGGAAACCGAGGGGGAAAACGACTCGCCGCCCACAAGGGGGCGGCGGCAAGAGAGGGGAAAGCCAAGGTGACGGGAGGGGGACTTAAAACCCTTCGCGTTCGAGGCGCTTGCGTTCCAGCTTGCGGGCGCGGCGGATGGCTTCGGCTTTTTCGCGGGCCCGGCGCTCCGAGGGTTTCTCGAAGGCGCGGCGGATCTTCATTTCCCGGAACACCCCTTCGCGCTGAAGTTTCTTCTTCAGGACCTTGAGAGCTTGGTCCACATTATTGTCGCGAACGGTAACCTGCACGGTGCTTTATCGCCTCCTGCGTCTTAAGCCTTTGATGAACCGGGGAAACCCGCTTCCCGGGACCGCCCGGGGAGCGCCCGGGGAGCGAACGGGCTGGGCTTCTAGCACGCCGCACCCGGCTTGAAAAGGCTTGAGACGGCGGGTTAACTGGCCTCCGTTCCCTATTCAGGAGCTCAAGTCCTTGGCCATTCTCAAGATTGCCCGCATGGGCCACCCGGTTCTCGCCGCGCCCGCCCGGCCGGTCGAGAACCCGGCCGCGCCCGAAATTCGCGCTCTGGTGCGGGACATGGCGGAAACCATGCTGGACTCTCCGGGGATCGGGCTCGCCGCGCCCCAAGTGCATGTGCCGCTCCGGATCGTCGTGTTTCAAGTGCCGGCAGGGCGCGACGACGGAGCGGAGAAAAATCCGGCGCGGGTCCCCGAGGGCCTCAACGTCCTCATCAACCCCGCGATCGAGCCGCTTGGCGAGGAGATGGAGGAGGACTGGGAGGGATGCCTCTCGGTTCCCGGCATGACCGGCCGCGTTCCGCGCCTGGTGCGCATCCGCTATGCGGGCTTCGACGTGGACGGACGGCTTTTCGAGCGCGAAGCCGCCGGCTTCCACGCCCGCGTCGTGCAGCACGAGTGCGATCATCTCGACGGCATTCTCTATCCCCAGCGGATGCGCGATCTCGCGAGCTTCGGCTTCGTCGAGGAAATCCGGAAAGTTCACGGCTCGGATGCGGGCGACGAGGGTTCGCGCAATGGCCAAACGTAAAACGGATGCCAAGCGCAAGCCCGGCGGAACAACACGCGGGCCTGCGTCGCGTGGGACGCGCACGACGAACGTGGAGCGCCTGCGGGACGAAATTCTCGAGGCCAGCCTCCGCCACGTCGCCTTCGATGGCTGGACGGCCAAAGCCCTCGCCGCCGGGGCCAGGGATACCGGGGCGGGTGCCACCGGCCTCGCCCGCGCCTTTCCCGGCGGACCCAGGGACGCGGCGAAGCACTTCGGCGCCTTGACCGACCGCCGGATGACGGAAGCGCTCGGCCGCCAGCTGCGCCGCAAGCCCCTCAGGATCCACGAGCGAATCGCGGCCGCGGTGCGCGCGCGCTTGCGCATCCTTGCTTCGCATCGGGAAGCGGTCCGGCGCCTCGTCGCCTTTCTGGCGCTCCCGGTCAACGCAACCCTCGCGGCGAAGCTCCTGTGGCGCTCGGCCGACGCGGTCTGGCGCGCGGCGGGGGACACTTCGACCGATTTCAATTATTACACCAAACGCGCTCTGCTCGCGGGCGTTTACGGCTCGACGCTCCTCTTCTGGCTTGCGGACGGAAGCGAGGATTTCGCCGCGACCGACGCTTTTCTCGAGCGGCGGATCGCCGACGTCATGAAAATCTTTTCGTTGCGCGGGCGGCTCAAGTCGGCCGGCGACGGCCTGGCTTTCGTGCGGGGCTTGGGCGAAACGTTGGGGCCATTTGTTCCGCCCGGGCTCTTGCGCCGATTCGGGCAATGGTTCCGGCCCCGCCGGTCTTCCCGGCCGGAGTCGGGATAGGCTTCGGCTCGGATGCCGTGATATCCTTGTTGGTCCTTGGCGCGGAGGCGTGAGCCATGAGTATCCGGGATTCCCGCGAAGCTTCCGGCGCAACCCCCGCCCGGCCGGGCGCGGAAGATGTCCGCCCCGGCGGGGGCGTCGCTTTTCCGTTCGCGCCTGCGTCGTCGTCATCGCCGATCCTGGTGCCCGGACTGGGCGGCGGGGAATCGGCGCGGCCGGAATCGGGCGCCTTCGCAACCGGCTTCGCGCCCGCCGCGGAGCAAGGCGCGCTCGCCGACCATTTTCTCTCCTGCTGCCGGCTCGGGCGCTATCTCACCATCGCCGCGGGCAGCCGCTTCGTCATTACCGACGACTTTCGCCAAGCGCCCGCCCAGGCCCCCGCCGACGCGGCGGCGCTGGCCGCGATCTATTCGCGCGATTTCCTGGTCGCGGAGTCGGCGCTGCTGCCGCTCGGGCGGACGGCGGGGCGGCTTTCGGGCCGCGAACGCGCGAAGTTCGAACGGTTGTTCGACCTGATCGAGGCGCACGCGCTCGCGCCGGCGGTGAAGACTTCGGCGCACGCGATGCTGGAGCGGGATTTCAGCCTGATCGATCTTCGGGCGATCGAGAGCGAGCTCGATCTCCGCCTCACGCCGGCGCGAACGCGCTACCGCGAATTCCTGGCCATCGTCGCGCGGCTGATCCAGAACGACGTCGCGCCGCGCGACTTCGTGCAGGAATTCGTGGACTTTACCCGCACCGTGGCGGGACGGCTCGATTTCGGCATCTACAGCTTCTGCATCGACCGCATCTTCGGCAACCCGCGCGTTCCCCAGGGCGTCAAGCGGGTGCTGGCGTCGGAAATCGTCAAGTACCCGCCTTTGGTGCGGCGCGAGCTGATCACCAACATCCTGACGCTTCCGGGCCAGCCGCCCGACCTGGTGGCCTTCGTCCGCAAGCTGCTCGCCGACCGGCTCGAGCGCACGCACCTGATCGAGATCGAGCTTCTGGAGGCGGTGAAGGTCTCGCGCCTCACCATGGGCGAGATTGAGTCGCGGCTGCGGCGCGAAATCCGGCCCGCGTGAACGGCGCAGCCGGTTAGCGGCTACGGGTGCGCTTGTTGGCCCAGGCGAGCACGACTGCGAACAGCGTGAACGCGGCGATCGAAACGACGAGAAAAGCCAATTCTCCTCCGGTCATGGCGTTTTCCTTCAGGTCTCTGGTCGGGTTTCGGGCTTACCAAATCCATATCAAAACTATGGATATAGTGTCCGAAAACGAAATTGACCTCAAGAGTAATATGGATTTGACAAGGCGGGATTAGGCGCGATTTTTGCGGCCGAGGGAGCCTGCGGCATCGTTGAGGAGGCCTGATCAGCGCTGGCGCCGACGCTGGCGAACGCGCCGCGGGCGGCCCCGGCGGGGAACGGCTGGCTCATCCTTTGGGCGCCGGGGGATGGCGGCGGCCTGCGCCGCGCGCCAGGCATCGAGCTTGGCGCGCATACGCGGGTCCGAAACCGCGAGAACGGCCGCCGCGAGAAGTGCTGCGTTGATCGCGCCGGCGCGCCCGATCGCGAGCGTCCCGACCGGAATCCCGGGCGGCATCTGGGCGATGGAGAGCAGGCTGTCGAGCCCTTTGAGGGTCTTCGATTCGATCGGAACGCCGAAAACGGGAAGGACAGTCAGCGCCGCGGCTACGCCCGCCAAGTGCGCCGCGCCGCCGGCGCCGGCGATGATCACCTTGAGCCCCCGCCTTCGCGCGGAATAGGCGTAGGCGAAGAGCCGTTTCGGGGTGCGATGGGCGGAGATGATTCGCGTCTCGAAGGCGATCCCGAGCGTCTTCAGGGTCATGGCCGCGTGCCGGAGCGTCGCCCAGTCCGACTGGCTGCCCATGATCACTCCGACCTCGACCTTGCGCCGGCGCCGGGTATTTTTCCGCTTGGATCGGGAGGGGGGCATGGAATGCTTTCTCGTTTCGAAAAGCCGGGGATTATAGGGCGAGGCCGAGGCTTGACAAGCCTAACAGCCGATTAACGTATGCTTGCTATAATACTCGGCGGGGTCGGCTTCGGTCGAGCACCCGCCCCCCCTAGGAGATGTGCGATGGAGAAGGATAGCGGCCCGCCTCCCATCGAATCGTCGCGCGATGGCGGGCGACGGGGTCCCTACGCCCAGCCGCGCCGCAAGAGTGCGGGCGAGGAAGGGACCGGCGACGAAAGCGGGCGCGGAGACAGCGCGGAATCTTTCGCGGCGGCGGCGCGCGGCGAAGCGACCGCCGTGACCATCGCCGGCCTTTCCGCCGACAAGCTCTCGCCCGAAACCGAGCGGGTGATCGAAAATCTGCTCGCCGACCTCGGCCGCCTGCGCGGCGAGCTCGATGTGGCCAGGCGCCGCCTCGCGCAGCTCGAACAGGTCGTCGACCACCACCCGTTCTTGCCGATCCTGAGCCGCGAGGCCTTCCGCCGCCAGATCGCGCACGCGCTGGAGCGGGCCGACCGCCTGCCGGTCACGCCGAGCCTTTTTCTCGTCAGCCTACTCAACGGCGACGCCATCCGGCGCGAATTCGGAATCGCCGCGCGCGACAAGGCGCTCGTCCACCTGTGCGCCGCGCTGCGGGCGATCCTGCAATCGGACGACATCCTCGGCAGCCTAACCGGCAACGACCTGGCCGCGCTGGTGTTCGTCGCCGCCGATGCGGGAGATCGCGCCCGCCACGGCGCGCTCGTCCAGGCGGTCGCGGATCGTCCGTTCTTCTGGGGCGAACGGCGGCTGGAATTGAACGTCGCCTGCGGCT
>MIAC01000170.1:0-2292 GCA_001830475.1 Rhodospirillales bacterium RIFCSPLOWO2_12_FULL_67_15 | reverse complement strand
ATAGCCCCTAATACCAACTTGCCCAAATATGAGCCACCTTTATTAGGCGCTAATCCTTGAACCGCGAACGCGGGTTTCCCACATCGTTGGCTGGGCGCGAACGCCAGCGACGGAGGAGCCGCCATGTCCAAACATGCCGAACGGAAGCGCCCTCGCACACGGCAGGCGTTTTCGATTTTCGAGTTGATCGACTCGCTCGCGACGGCACTGGACGTCATTAATCCGGCCGTCGACGCCCATCACAAGGTTGTCTGTTATATCGCCGCAACCATCGCCGAGGAACTCGGCCTGCCGCGGCAAGACTACAACGACCTGTTCGTCGCGGCCTATCTCCACGACATCGGCAGCCTCCCGCTGGCGGAACGGTTGCGGATCCTCGAGTTCGAGATGAAATCCCCGCTTCTCCACGCCGAGCTCGGATACAACCTGTTGACGAGGTTTCCCCATATCTCCGAGGCTCCCGCGCTGGTCCGCTTCCACCATGTTCCCTGGAATCACGGCGGCGGAAACACGTTCCGCGGCATGCCGGTGCCGCGCCTCAGCCACCTGATTCACCTGGCCGACCGGATCGCGGTCTTGTTCGACCGGAACAAGCCGGTCTTTTCCCAGGTTGCGGGTATCCACGAGTCCATCGACAGCTTTGCGAATCTCCTGTTCGATCCGGACTTCGTGGCCGCGTTTCGCAAGGTGTCGAGCCGGGAGGTTTTCTGGCTCGATCTGTCGTTCGGGTCGCTCGACCGGGTCTTGCGGCGGATGTGCCACCTTCCCCATGTCGTCGTCAACCTCGACGATCTTCTGGCGATATCGAAGTTCTTCGCCCTGGTCGTCGATTGCCGATCCCGGTTCACCGCCACGCACTCCGGCGGCATCGCGGCGTGCGCCGCGGAACTCGGCCGGCTCGCGGGCATGTCCCGCAACGAGTGCAAAATGCTGAAAGTCGCCGGGTATTTGCACGACATCGGAAAGCTCTCGGTGCCGAACACGATTTTGGAGAAACCGGGCGGATTGACGCCCGAAGAATGGCATGTCATGCGCGCGCACACCTATCACACCCGCAACATTCTGGGAAAGATCACGGGCCTCGAGGAGATCACGGCGTGGGCCGCCGAACATCATGAAACCCTGGACGGCGGCGGCTATCCGCTGCATCTGGCCGGCGAGGAAATCTCGCTGGGTTCGCGGATCGTCGCCGTTTCGGACATCTTTACGGCGTTGTCCGAGGACCGTCCCTACCGCAAGGGATTCGATAAGGAAGAAACCCGGGAGAATTTCGAAAAACGCGTTACCGAGGGAAAGCTCTCGCCCGAGATCGTCGATCTGCTGTTCGACAATTACGACGTACTCGACGGGGTCCGGCGCCAGGCGCAGCACGAGGAACAAGTCAAACTGGCCGACTTTTGGCAAGCCGCGCGCAGCGGCTACCTGACCGATCTCGAAGACGCCGCCCCGGATCGAGCGGCCCTCGCCCGCTGAATACGACGCGGAGGTTCGGTCCGCCCCTCCGATCCGTCAGGCGATGATGTCGGGCAGCAGCAGGTTCTCGATCGTCGCGATCTGATCCTTGAGCAAAAGCTTGCGCTTCTTCAGGCGCTGGAGTTGAATCCGGTCGTGGCTGTCGGCTTCGGTCAGGCGCCCGATCACGTCGTCGAGATCGCGGTGTTCCAGCCGCAAGGCCTCGAGTCGTTCCCTGAGGGCCTGTGGATCATTCATGGCGAGCCCCCGACCCCATTATTGGCTTTCCCGGTCGCCGCCCATTTTTTGAATGATACCAAATCGTTCCCCCACCGCGCCGGCCGAACCGCACCGGTGGAATCGCCGTAGGATTTCGGTTATCATAGCTGGACGCGCGGAGAACGAGAACAGTCCCGACAAGTCCCCAATAAAAGGGGGACCAATGACGGGAAAGTCCCGCGTGGAAACCGGAGGTCAGCAACGTGGACAGAGGGAATCATCCATGAGCCATCAGGAGAGACTCGAAGCTCTCAAGACCCGGCACCAGGCGCTCGAAACCGCCATCGCCGAGGAACACGCCCACTCCCACCCGGACGAAGTCCGGATCAGCAACCTCAAAAAGCAAAAACTCAGGATCAAGGACGAGATCGCGGGCCTTTCCGCCCACTGATCCGCTTTCGCGTCGCCCGCTGCCTACTCCGCCGAAGCAGCCGCTTCGGCTGCGAAGGCCGGATCGGCGGGCGAAGGAATGTCGGTCGCTCCGTCACGATCGAATCCGTCGTCGGTGCGCGAGCGGAGCGGGGCTTGCGCTCGACATGTTAAGGCGCGAGGAATCGAGCT
>MIAC01000169.1:280-8155 GCA_001830475.1 Rhodospirillales bacterium RIFCSPLOWO2_12_FULL_67_15 | reverse complement strand
AGTTGTGGTTGACCTCGGCCTGCGCGCTGACCAGGGCCGCGACCTCGCCAAGCCGGGCCGGCGGGGCCGCGATGGCGGCAAGCGTGCTGGCGCCGGCGGCGTTGGGCGTCACCACCGCTCCGATCCGGCTGAGCGCGCCGTCCTCCTTCAGCCGGGCGTAAATTTCGATCACTTCGGCCTCGCTCAGGCCGGCCGCTTCGGCGATGGCCAGGTAGGGGCGCGGCACGAGTGGGAAATCGCGCTGGTAATCGTCGAGCAGCTTCAGTTCGGCTGGATTCAGGTCCATGGCTACAGTCCGATGCGGTGCGCGCGGGCGGCGAACAGGATGCCCGAGGGCTTGTCGGCGGGAAGCGAGGCGAGGCGGCGGAAATCGCGGGTGTCGAACACGTCGACCCGGTCCTCGTCGCGAACCGAAATCCAGACCTGCTCGCCGCGCGGCGTGAATTCCATGTGCAACACCGCCTTGCCCGGCTTGAAGGCGTGAACGACCTTGAGCCGGGCGGCGTCGATCACCTGCACCGTGTCGTTCAGGGGATGGGCGAAGTTGACCCACACTTGGCGGCCGTCGGGGCGGGCCATGACGAACACCGGCTGGCCGTGGACGGGAATGCGCGCGACTTCGGCCCAGCTTCGCGCGTCCACGACCAGGACCTCGTGCCGGCCAATGGCGGGAAGGAAGACGAGATCGCCCGCCTTCGCCCAGCCGCGCAGGTGCGGCATCTTGTAAACCGGAAGCTTCTCCGCGCCGCGGCCGTAGTCCCCGAGAATCCGGCGCACGCCTTCTTCCGGCTTCCAGAGGTCGAGCAGCGCCACCCCGTCCTCGCCGAACAACCCGGCGAGGTAATACCGCCCGTCGGGCGTCACCAGCCCGTCGTAAGGGAGCTTGCCGATGCCGCGATGCTTGACCAGCGCCGGCGTCTTGGGATCGGCGAGATCGGCGATCCAGATTTCGCCCGCGTCGTAGAGGGTGAAGGCGAACCGCTGCCCGGGCAGGTCCACGAGTCCGACGACCTTCGAGCGTGCGCCGCCTTCGCCCCAGACCGCCGGGATGTCGGCGACCGCCTCCAGCGTGCGGGCATCGAAGACGCGCACGCCGCCCGGCTCGTAGTTGGCGACCGCGATCAGCGCGCCGTCCTGGGAGATGGCCCCGCCGATGCTGTTGCCGGCCTGGATGATGCGCTTTTCGATCCGCGCCAGCAGCAAATCCACCTTGCTCAATCCGCCGTCGCGGCCGAAGACGTAGGCGTGGCGCCCGTCGCGGGAAAAGACCGCCGTGGCGTGGCTGAGATCGCCGAGCCCGGTCACGCGGCCGAGGCTGGTGCGCCCGGTCGTCTCGACGATCTGGATCGAACCGGCCGCGCGCTCGACGACGATGCCGAGATCGCCGGTGCCGCGCACCCCGTCGGCCGCGACCGCAGCCGGAACAAGACCGACGATGACGGCGATGATTCGCATCCACGTCTTCACGGCAGACCCTCCTTCAGGGCGCGGACGATCCAGGCGGCCTCGGCTTCGGTGAGCAGCGGCCGCCACGGCGGCATGGGCGTGCCGGGCATCCCGTCGAGGATGATCGCCGCGAGCGCATCCTCATGCTTGCCGGCAAGAATTTCGGGGAGCAGCGGCGCGCCGAGCCCGCCTTTCAGCGTCATGCCGTGGCAGGAGCCGCAATCCTGGCGAACGAGATAGGCGAGCTCGCGCGCGCGCGCCGGCAAAAGCCCGCCGTCGTCGGCGGCGCTTGCAGCGGGTAACGCGGCGGCCAGCGCCGCCGCGAGCGCGATTGCCGCGAGCGCGCGGCTATTCCGCCGCCGCGCCCACCATTCGCTGTGCGGGTCTTGTATCCGCAACGTTCCCCTCCTCCGTTTCTTCACCCGGCCAAGCCAGCCCCGCGGTGCGGCCGATGATGAACAGAACCGGTCCGTCGAATTCCGCCCCGGCCGCAACGGCGGCGATGGTGCCGAGGGTCGCGCGCACGTGGCGCTGGCGCGGCGTGGTGCCGTTGCAAATCGCGACCGCCGGCGTGGCGGGATCGAGGCCGTGCGCCATCACCCGCTCGGCGATGCGCCCGATGTTGGCGAAACCCATGTAGACGACCAGCGTCGTGTCGGGATCGGCGAGTCCCCGCCAGTCGAAATCCAGCTCGGCGTCTTCGCGGCAGTGTCCGGTGACGAAGCGCACGCTCGCGGCCATGCCCCGATGGGTCAGCGGCACGCCGACCGCCGCGGCGCAGGCCGAGGCCGAGGTGACGCCGGGGACGACCTCGCAGGCGACGCCGGCGGCGGCGAGCGCCGCGACTTCCTCGGAGCCCCGGCCGAACAGGAGCGGATCGCCGCCCTTGAGCCGCACGATGCGACGGCTTCCCTTCGCCAGCGCGACGAGCAGGGCGTTGATGTTCTCCTGGCGCACGGGATGGAATCCGGGCCGCTTGCCGACGTCGAAGCGCGCCGTTCCGGCCGGGATCAAGGCCAGGATCTCGTCGGAGACCAGCCGGTCGTAGACGACGATGTCGGCTTCGCCGATCAGCCGGCGCGCCTTGCAGGTGAGAAGCTCGGGATCGCCCGGCCCCGCGCCCACCAAGTACACGACCGAACCGCCGCTGTCGCTTTCCACGTTCGTCTCCTGCCCTCCGTTTGCGGGGTTTCGGGATGGGGACCGGCGGGACGGAGGGGGGTGCCCCGCCGGTCTCCCGAAGACGCTCAGTACACGTCCTTGCGGGTGTTGTGGACGTTGAACTTGCCGGTCGGTGTGATCAGCCGCTTGTCGCGGATGACCGACTTAGGCTTGAGCGTCTTGTCGTCGACGACGACGATCGCCGATTCCTGCTCCTTCGCGTTCCACACGGAGAACCAGATTTCGTCGCCGGTCTTGTTGAACTCGCCCTGAACGACGCGGCGGACGCCTTCCTTGATGCCCGACCATTCGCCGATCGGGAGCGTCTTGTACGGCGCGTCCAGGTTCTTGATGTCGAACACCGCGATCGACGAGGCGAGACTCGCGTCGGGATGGAGCGGCGTATCGACGTAAAGATGAGTGGATTTGGGGTGTATCTTGATAAACAGCGAACCGCCGCCCTGGCCCTTGAGCGTCTGCACGACCTTCCAGGCGTGCGCCTTGTTCTTGACCGGGTCGGTGCCGATGATGGCGATGGTCTCGTCGCCCAGGTGACTGGTCGCCCAGACCGGCCCGAACTTGGGATGGACGAAATTGGCGCCGCGGCCGGGATGCGGCGTGGCGCCGGTTTCGATCAGGCCCACCAGCTTGCGGTCCTGGGTGTCCACCACCGCGATCTTGTTGCGGGCGTTCGCCGCGACCAGGAAATAGCGCCCGGTCGATTCGAAGCCGCCGTCGTGGAGGAAGCGGTCGGCGCCGATGGTCGCGACCGACAGGTTCTTGAGGTCGGCGTAGTTGACGAGCAGGATTTTGCCCGTCTCCTTGACGTTGACCACGAATTCCGGGTGCTTGTGGGAAGCGACGATCGCGGCGACGCGCGGCTCGGGGTGGAATTCCTGGGTGTCCACCGTCATGCCGCGGGTCGAAACGATCGTCAGCGGCTCGAGCGTGTCGCCCTGCATGATCACGTACTGCGGCGGCCAATAGGCGCCGGCGATGGCGTACTTGTCCTCGAAACCCTTGAACTTGGAAGTTTCGACCGAGCGCGCCTCGGCGCCGATCTTGATTTCGGCGACGGAGGCGGGCTTTTCCATCCAAAGGTCGATCAAGTCGATCTTGGCGTCGCGGCCGACGACGTAGAGATAGCGGCCCGAGGCCGAGAAGCGCGAGATGTGGACGGCATAGCCGGTCTTGACGATCTCGACGATCTTCTTGCTCGCGCCGTCGATCAGCGCGACTTCGCCCGTATCGCGGAGCGTGACCGAGAACAGGTTGTCGATGTCGAGATTGTTCATCTTCTTGGCCGGGCGCTTGTCAGCCGGAATGCGCACCTTCCAGGTCGCCTTCATCTCCGCCATGCCGAATTCGGGCGGCTGCGGCGGCTCGACGAGCAGGTACTTGGCCATCAGCTCGATGTCCTGGGCCGACAACTCGCCCGACTCGCCCCAGTTGGGCATGCCCGCGGGCGAGCCATAGGTGATAAAGTCGCGCAGGTATTCGAAACCGTTCTGCTTGGTGACATTGGTGGTGAGCGGCTTGCCGGTCGCGCCCTTGCGCAGCACGCCGTGACAGCCGGCGCAACGCTCGAAATAAATCTGCTTGGCGCGGTCGAACTCGGCCTTGGCAAGCAGCGGCTCGTCGGGCCGGGCGCCGGGCTGCTCGGCTTCCTTCAGCGATTCCAGGCTCGGCGTATAGCGTTCGCCCGGCCCGGCTTTGTGCTTTTGCGTGTCGGCCGCCGGGGACTGCGCCTTCGGCTGGGCGCCGACGTCCGCCCCAAGCAGAATCGCCACGGCGAAAGCCGCCGCGGACAGAACAGTCGTGACGCACCCTCGCTTGTGCATGCCCCCTCCTGGCGCTCAACCGGTGAAACCCCGCAGGCTCCACGGCAATCTTTGGCGTTTCTAGGCCGCCCCTTCCGAGGCCGCCTTGACCAGGGTCAAATGTCCTTTTTCGGCTCTTTTTTCGGCCTTTTTTTCCGCGCGCCCATTCCGGTTTGACTCCTGTCAAGGAACCGAAAGGGAGGGCTTGCTACCCATGTCGCCATAGTCCGTCGCCGCCAGGGACACCGGGCCGGAGGGATGACCATGATCAGACGCTTGCTGCAAATCAAAATTCTCGGGATCGGTCTTGTCGCGGGCGGAATCATCTTCGGCGCCGGAATCGTCTTCTGGGGCGGCTTCAACACCGGGATGGAAGCCACTAATACGCTCGGCTTCTGCAAATCCTGCCACGAGATGCGGACTATGGTGTTCGCCGAGTACGTGCAGACCGGCCATTACGAAAACCGGACCGGCGTGCGCGCGACCTGTTCCAACTGCCACGTCCCCGATCCCTGGATCTATAAGTTCGTGCGCAAGGTCAAGGCGACCAACGAGCTGTTCCACTGGGCGCTCGGTTCGATCGACACCCCGGAAAAATTCGAGGCCAAGCGCCTGACCCTCGCCAAGAACGTCTGGCAGGCGATGAAGGAAACCGATTCGCGCGAGTGCCGCAACTGCCATTCCTGGGACGGCATGAGCACGGCCAACCAGAAGCCGCGCGCGGCGAAACAGCACGACGACGCCCGGAAGGAAAATCTGACCTGCATCGACTGCCACAAGGGCGTCGCTCACCGGGCCATTCATAAGCTTCTGCCCGACGACTATCCTTTCTACGACGGCAAGGCGGACGCCCGTTTCAAGCTCGCGGTGGCCGACGCCGAGCAACTGAAGGCCGAGATCGCGGCCCAGCGCGGCCTGCCGCCCCCGCCTTCCGCCGCGCCGGCTCCCGCGCCCGCCGCCGCGCCCGCGCCGGCCCCCGCTCCGCTTCCCGCTCCCGCGCCGGCCGCGGCCGCCGCCGGCCCGGTGGATTGGGCCAAGGCGTCCGGTTTCGACGCGGTTCTGCTCTATCCCGGCCAGGCTTCGATCGAATGGCTGCTCAAGGGAACGGACCACGGCGGGGCGCGCAACATCCGCCGCAAGAACGAACGCTGCTTCGAGTGCCACGGCAAGGAAGCCGCGGAGATGGGCCAGAAGACGGTGACCGGAGCCAAGGCCGAGACGACGCCGATACCCGGCAAGCGCGGCCACATTCCCGTCAACATCCGGGCGGCGCACGACGGCAAGAACCTTTATCTCCGCTTCCACTGGCCGGACGCGCCGCATACGCCGGCGCCGTTCGCGCCGGGCGGCAAAATGGACCCCGAAAACCAGGTCAAGCTCGCGATGATGGTCTCGGGCGAAGGCGTCGATCTCGCCTCCATCGCCGGCTGCTGGGTTTCCTGTCACCACGATTCCCGCACCATGCCCGATACGCCGAAGGCGGACGCGCTCGGAGCCAGCGCGGTCAAGGACCGGCTCGACCTTTCCGCCGGCGTGACCAAGTATCTCGGCGACACCCGCACCGCGCTCGCGATCTCGGACAGCCCGCGCGGCGGATGGGACAAGCTGAAACCGGCCGCCGAGATCGAGGCGCAGAAGCAAAAGGGCGCGTTCATGGACTTGGTGCGGTTCAAGAGCGGCGGCAAGCACGAAAGCGGCCACGTGCTCGAACAGAGGGTCATGAGCGGCGGCCAGCCGGTCTCGTTTGAGGGCGGCCTTGCGAACGGCGTCTGGACGGTGACGATGGCCCGGCCGTTGAAGGCGGAAAAGCCCGGCTACGCGTCGTTCGAGCCCGGCAAACTCTATACCGTAACCTTCGCCATCCACGACGATTTCGCCGCCGCCCGCTTCCATCACGTCTCGCTCGAACTCCTGCTCGGGCTCGATAACCCCGGGGCCCAAATCAACGCGGTCAAGCAGTAGGTCCGATGCCGCGCCCGCTTTTTCCAATTCTTGCGGCGATCGCTGCCGCTTTCGCTTCCGGGGCCGCGGCCCAGGAAGCTCCGTTCGACGATGAAATCAAGGCCGTTTGCGCCGAGGCCGAGGAACGCTTCGCCGCCCAAGGGGGCAAGAAGGAGCCCAGCAAGGTGACGGTGCTCATGTACAAGTACCGCTACTGTCCGCCCAACGTCACGGTCAAGTCCGGCACGACCGTGCGCTGGATCAACGTGGATAAGCGCACCAGCCATAGCGTGTGGCTCAAGGAAGCGGGCGAGTCGGAATCGGACCGGATGTTCAACTTCGAAACTTACGAGTTCCTCTTCGCCGCGCCCGGAAAGTATCCCTACATTTGCGGCCCCCATGGGATCGAGGAAAAGATGGTCGGCCACGTCACGGTCACGCCGTGACCGGCCCGGAAAACAGGGATCGGCGCCTTGCCCCGCCGAATTGACCGCCGTCAAGGAATATCGCCGGGCGATCTGGGTACATTTGCGAACGTTGAGTGGCGAGGCCGGGCCCGTTCGCGCCCCGTCCGGTGGAGGTTCGTTCCCGCGTTCTGACCATGAGGAGATGACCATGTGGAAAGGTATCCGTGACGCGCTGCTGCTGACGGCGCTGCCGTTGGCGATCGGGACCGCTCACGCCCAGCAGGCCGCGCCCGCACCCGCGCCGACCCTTGCCAAGGAAGCGAAGGAAGCCAGCGCCAAGATCTATTTCGAGCGCTGCGCCGGCTGTCATGGCGTGCTGCGCAAGGGCGCGACCGGCAAGAACCTGGAACCGGAACCGTCGGAAAAGCTCGGCCAGCAGCGGCTCGAGAAAATTCTCTCCGACGGCACCGAGGGCGGAATGCCCAACTGGGACGACATCCTCACCAAGGACGAGATCAAGCACCTCGCCACCTATCTCCGCATGACCCCCGATGTCCCGCCCGAATGGGGCATGAAGGACATGAAGGCGTCGTGGAAAGTGGTGGTCGCGCCGGACAAGCGCCCGACCAAGCAGATGAACGCCATCAACCTCAAGAACGTCTTCTCGGTGACGCTGCGCGATTCGGGCGAGGTCGCCCTGATCGACGGCGACACCAAGAAGATCTGGGGCATCGTCAAGACCGGCTACGCGGTGCACATTTCCCGCGTCTCCTATTCGGGGCGTTACGTCTATGTCATCGGCCGCGACGGCCGTCTCGACATGATCGACATGTGGTCCGAGAAGCCGACGACGGTCGCCACCATCAAGACCGGTCTCGATGCCCGTTCGGTCGACACCTCCAAGTTCAAGGGCTTCGAGGACAAGTACGCGGTCGTCGGCTCCTACTGGCCGCCGCAATACACGATACTCGACGGCCTGACCCTGGAGCCGCTCAAGATCGTCTCGACCCGCAGCGTCGGCGTGGATGGCGAATACCATCCCGAGCCGCGCGTCGCCTCGATCGTCTCCTCGCAGATCAAGCCCGAGTGGGTCATCAACA
>MIAC01000169.1:0-77 GCA_001830475.1 Rhodospirillales bacterium RIFCSPLOWO2_12_FULL_67_15 | reverse complement strand
CCGATCCCGCACCCCGGCCGCGGCGCCAACTTCGTCCATCCCAAGTTCGGCCCGGTCTGGGCGACGTCGCACCTCAA
>MIAC01000168.1 GCA_001830475.1 Rhodospirillales bacterium RIFCSPLOWO2_12_FULL_67_15 | reverse complement strand
CGGGATCGAGGTCGTGGGCGAAGGCCTGCTCGAGCGGACGAACAAGTGCGAGCGCCCGGAGCTGGGCGCGGCTCTGGGCGCCGAGGCCGCAGACTGTGGCGACGCGAGCGTCCCCGCGCGCTAAGACCCGAGCCGCAAGCCCGGTCGCCGCCGCGGTGCGCAAGACGGTGATCGCGGCCGAATCCATGACCGCGAGCGGAAATCCGTTTTCGGCGTCGCTCAGCACCACCACGCCTTGAATGGTCGGCAGGCCGAAGCGCGACCCGTTGCCGGGAAAGTTGGCGTTCAACTTGGCGGCGAAGCGGGCCTGCGGCGCGGACGTGCCCGCGGCCTTGACGTGAAAGCCCCCGCCGGGGACATGGATGCCGAGGACCGCGGGACCGAACGTGCGGCCCTCGGCATGGGCGACGAACGCACGTTCGACCGCAGCCATGCAGGACGGCAGATCGAGCAGGCGCTCGATTTCGGCGGAAACGAGAACGAGGGTCGCGCGGGGATCGCCGCCCAAGGACGGCGGGGTCGGATTCGATTCAAGCATGATCGTGTTTCTCCGGTCCGGAATATCCGACCGGTTCCGCGAAGACCACGGCTGGAAAGAAGCGATGCGAGCAGCAGGCCCAAGCCGTTCCTCCTCCGCGGAAAGCGGACGGGAACACAGCGCTTGGACGGCCATCCGTCTTGGCGAAACCGGGCGGCTGCGGTTGAGCATGATCTAGCCCGGCTGGATCAGGCTATCACCGGGATTGCGCGGCTGGCAAGCCGCGAGGACTTACTTATAGCTGACCTTGACCACTTCGTAGGCCTTGAACCCGCGCGGGGTCGAAACCTCGACCGTGTCGCCGATGGTCTTGCCGATCAGGGCGCGGCCCAAGGGCGAGGTGATGGAAATGCGCCCCTCGGCGATGTCGGCTTCGTGGCTGCCGACGACGCGGTAGTTGGTTTCCGCGTCGGTATCCAAATCGGCGAGCATCACGGTCGCGCCGAAGCGAACCACGTCGCCGGAAAGCTTCGAGGCGTCGATCACCTCGGCGCGCGAGACGATGTCCTCGAGCTCCGCCACCCGGCCCTCGATGAACCCTTGGCGCTCGCGCGCGGCGTGGTATTCGGCGTTCTCGGAGAGATCGCCGTGTTCGCGCGCCGCGGCGATCGCCCGGATCACCGCCGGGCGTTCGTCGATCTTGAGCCGGCGCAACTCGTCCTCGAGCCGGGCGAGCCCCTCGGGCGTCATCGGAAATTTATCCATCGCGTCGCCTGTTCTTCTCCCCTCGAATGGAGGATTAGCGGTCAAAGTATCGCCGCGCCGCGCCCGCCGCCAGCCCTTTTTCTCCGGCGGGAAACGCCTTTTCCCTCCTCACCGCGAAAGGGCGGCGTAGGCCTGCAGCGAGTTCACGTCGAAAGCCCGCCGGGCCATTCCCTCGATCGCGGCGACCGCGGCTTCCGCGCCGGCGAGCGTGGTGTAGTGGGGCACGTTGTTGAGCAGCGCCTCGCGCCGGATCGAGAAACTGTCGGAGACGGCTTGCGCCCCTTCGGTCGTGTTGATGACGAGATGGACCTGGCCGTCCCGGATCGCGTCGACGCAGTGCGGCCGCCCTTCGGTCACCTTGTTGACGGGCTTGACCTCGATTCCCTCGGCGGCGAGGGTGCGTTGGGTGCCCGAAGTGGCGATCAGCTTGAAGCCGAGCCGGACGAGGCGGCGCGCGAGCGGCGCGGCCAAAATCTTGTCCCGGTCCTTGACCGAGATGAACACGGTGCCCTCCTTCGGAAGCCGCGCGCCGGCGCCGAGCTGCGACTTGGCGAACGCCAGCGCGAAGTCGGTATCCACCCCCATCACCTCGCCGGTGGACTTCATCTCCGGGCCCAGGATCACGTCCACGCCGGGGAAGCGGGCGAAGGGGAACACCGCCTCCTTGACCGCGGTGTAGGGGAGCGGGCGGTGCGTGCCCTTGAGGCCGAACCGGGCGAGCTTTTCGCCGGCCATGACGCGCGCCGCGATCTTGGCGATGGCGACCCCGGTCGCCTTGGCGACGAAAGGCACGGTGCGGCTCGCGCGCGGGTTGACTTCCAGAATATAAATCGCGCCATCCTTGATCGCGTACTGCACGTTCATCAGCCCGACGACGCTGAGCCCGCGCGCGAGCGTTTCGGTCTGGCGGGCGAGTTCGGCGATCTGTTCGGGCGGCAGCGAATGCGGCGGCAACGAGCAGGCCGAATCGCCGGAATGAATTCCGGCTTCCTCGATGTGCTGCATGATCCCGGCGACATAGACGTCGGTCCCGTCGGCGAGCGCATCCACGTCCACCTCGATCGCGTCCTGGAGATAGGAATCGATCAGGACCGGGCTTTTGCCCGAGACCTTGACCGCCTGCTTGACGTAGCGGCGAAGCTGCTCGACGTCGTGGACGATCTCCATGGCGCGCCCGCCGAGCACATAGGACGGCCGGATCACCACCGGATAGCCGATTTCGGCCGCGACCTTCTCGGCCTCGGCGGCGGAACGCGCCGTGCGATTGGCGGGCTGGCGAAGATCGAGCTTCTTGAGAAGCTTCTGGAACCGCTCGCGATCCTCGGCGAGGTCGATGGCGTCGGGCGAAGTGCCGAGGATGGGAAAGCCCGCGGCCAGCAGAGCGGCGGCGAGCTTCAACGGCGTTTGCCCGCCGAACTGGACGATGACCCCTTCGAGCGTGCCCTTGGATTGCTCCACTTTCAGTAGCTCGATCGTGTCCTCGGGCGTCAAGGGCTCGAAATAGAGCCGGTCCGAGGTGTCGTAGTCGGTCGAGACCGTTTCCGGGTTGCAGTTGACCATGATCGCCTCGATCCCCGCTTCGCGGAGCGCGAACGCGGCGTGGCAACAGCAGTAGTCGAACTCGATTCCCTGGCCGATGCGGTTGGGCCCGCCGCCGAGAATGACCACTTTCCGCCGCGCGCTCGGCTCGGCCTCGGATTCGGCGGGGTTGACCCCGTCGCCCTCGTAGGTGGAATACATGTAGGACGTGCGCGCCGGGAATTCGGCGGCGCAGGTGTCGACCCGCTTGTAGACCGGCCGGACGTCCAATCGCTGGCGCGTCCCGGCCGCGTCCGCGACCGCGACGCCGCCGAGCAGCGCGAGCCGCTCGTCGGAAAAGCCCATGCCCTTGAGCCGCACCCAGCCGGCGCGGTCGGCGGGCAGGCCCTTGGCCTTGACCTCGGCTTCGGCCGCGACGATCTCCCGGATTTGCTCCAGGAACCACTTGTCGTAGCGGCAGGCGGCGGCGATTTTCTCGATTGCCAGGCCCATGCGGAACGCCTCGGCGATGAGCAGAATACGATCCGGCCGGTGCTGGGAGAGAAGCCCGATCATGGCCTCGGCGTCCGGAACCGCGACTTCCGGCGCATCCAGCCCGGCCAGCCCCGTCTCCATCGAGCGCAGCCCCTTTTGCAGGGCCTCGGCGAAGGTGCGGCCGATCGACATCGCCTCGCCCACCGATTTCATCGAGGTGGTCAGCAAGGGTTCGGCACCGGGAAACTTCTCGAAGGTGAAGCGCGGGATTTTCACGACCACGTAGTCGATGGTCGGCTCGAAGCTCGCCGGCGTGATCGCGGTGATGTCGTTCTTGAGCTCGTCGAGGGTAAAGCCGACGGCGAGCCGGGCCGCGACCTTGGCGATGGGAAATCCGGTCGCCTTGGAGGCGAGCGCCGACGAGCGCGACACGCGCGGGTTCATCTCGATCACCACCAGCCGGCCGCTCAGGGGGTCGACCGCGAACTGGACGTTGGAGCCGCCGGTCTCGACGCCGACCTCGCGCAACACCGCGATCGAGGCGTTGCGCATGAGCTGGTATTCCTTGTCGGTGAGCGTGAGCGCGGGCGCGACCGTGATCGAATCCCCGGTGTGGATGCCCATCGGGTCCACGTTCTCGATCGAGCAGACGATGATGCAGTTGTCGTTCTTGTCGCGCACCACCTCCATCTCGAATTCCTTCCAGCCCAGGACCGATTCCTCGACCAGGACCGAATGGACCGGCGAAGCGGCGATCCCGCCGGTGACGATGGTGTCGAATTCGGAGCGGTTGTAGGCGATGCCGCCGCCGATGCCGCCCAAGGTGAACGAGGGGCGGATGATGGCGGGCAGGCCGACCAGATCGAGCGCCTCGCGGGCCTCGCTCAGGCTCGTCACCAGCCGGCTTTGCGGCGTCGCGAGGCCGATCCGGGTCATGGCGTCGCGGAAAAGCTGGCGGTCCTCGGCCTTGGCGATCGCCTCGGCGCGGGCGCCGATCATCTCGACGTTGTGGCGCGCGAGAATCCCTGCGCGGTGCAAATCCATCGCGCAGTTGAGCGCGGTCTGCCCGCCCATGGTCGGCAGCAGCGCGTCGGGCTTTTCCCGCGCGATGATGCGCTCGACGATCTCCGGCACGATCGGCTCGATGTAGGTCGCGTCCGCCATGTCGGGATCGGTCATGATGGTGGCGGGGTTCGAGTTGACCAGGACGACGCGGTAGCCTTCCTCGCGGAGCGCCTTGCACGCTTGCGCGCCGGAATAGTCGAACTCGCACGCCTGGCCGATGACGATCGGCCCGGCGCCGATGATGAGGATGCTCTTGATGTCGGTGCGCTTAGGCATGGGGTTATCCCAACCCAAATAATTTCATAACAGCGGCAATTGCTGCCATAACAAGTGCGCTTACAGATCCACCAACAATTTCTTTTTCATATCTTGTCGCCAAAATTTTCAAAGGGCCAATTATTAAAGATAATACAGAGTCAACTCGCACTTGAGCGTCATTCAATAACTCTCGGCCACCCTCAAGCGCCTTTAATAACTCCCCTTTTTCGGCCCCTAATTCATTGTCAAGACGATGATCCGCGCGAAATTCTGCAACGACCTTATCGAGCGCCGACACCGCCTCTTTGTATTCGGGCTTGTTGTGATCGAGCGTAACG
>MIAC01000167.1:9103-9263 GCA_001830475.1 Rhodospirillales bacterium RIFCSPLOWO2_12_FULL_67_15 | reverse complement strand
CGCGAGCGCGCCCTCCGGGGAGGGCGTGGGCCGCTCTCCCACCGGGACCGCCGGCGGCGGCGCGCCGCGCGGCTGGCGCGCCCGGGCGAGGGTGTAAATGCGCTCGGCGCCCGGATGGTCGGCGTAACGGTCGAGCCACGCCTTCAAATCCTTGTAGGAC
>MIAC01000167.1:0-9051 GCA_001830475.1 Rhodospirillales bacterium RIFCSPLOWO2_12_FULL_67_15 | reverse complement strand
CCACGCCCTCCCCGGAGGGCGCGCTCGCGACCGAACGACGCGAAACGTCGCCCGCCTTGCGCAAAAGCGCGGATGCGCTCCGCGCCCAAATCCGCGCGCACGTGAAGAAGGGCGCGCCGCAAGCCGCGGCGAAGCTGCTCGAAGGGGCCGCGGCGAAGCGGCTGCTCGGCCCGTTCGCCTTGGACGACGCCCGCGTTCTCGTCGCGCAAGGGTTCTACAACCTCGGCCGGGACGAGGACGTTCTCGCGCACGCGGTCCCGGCGATGCGCTCGCTCCGCCATCTCCCGGAAGCGGGATGGCTCGCGGGGCTGGCCTCCTGGCGGCGGGGTCGCCTCGACGACGCGAGGCGCCACTTCGAGGCGACGGCCGAAGCCGCGGACAATTCCTGGCTCGCCGCGGCGGCGGCGTTCTGGGCGGCGCGCGCGAACCTGGTCGGGCGCAATCCGGAGCGGGTCGCGCCGTGGCTCGAGGCGGCGGCCCGGCATCCGCGCACCTTCTACGGGCTGCTCGCCGGGCACCTGCTCGGGCAGGCGATTGACTTCCGCTGGGCCGAGCCGGACCTGGAGCGCGCCGAGATCGAACGTCTCGCCGGTCGCCCGGCCGGGCGGCGCGCGGTCGCCCTCGTTCAGGTCGGCGAGGATCGGCGCGCCGAGCGCGAACTGCGCCGGCTCGGCGGCGTCGCCGACGCGAAGCTCGCGCGCGGCATTCTCGCGCTCGCGGCGCGCGCGGACATGCCGGCGTTGGCGCTCCGCCTCGACCGCCAACTGTTCCCCCAAGGCGGCGGCTGGATGAGCGCCGCCTATCCGCTGCCGAGTTGGGAGCCGGATAACGGCTTCCGGGTCGATCCGGCGCTGGTCTACGCCCTCATCCACCAGGAATCGGCGTTCAATCCCAACGCCAGGAGCGGGGCCGGCGCGAGCGGGCTGATGCAGCTCATGCCGCGCACCGCGAGCCTGGTTGCGCGGGACAAGGCGTATCACCGCGGCACCAAGCGCAAGAAGCTGTTCTCGCCCGAGGTCAACCTGACGCTCGGCCAGAAGTACCTGGAAACCTTGATCCGCGATCCCGGAATCGCGGGCGACCTCTTCTTCATCGCCGCGGCGTGGAACGGCGGGCCCGGCAACCTCGCCAAGTGGTGGCGCAAGGCCGACCATCGCGGCGATCCCTTGCTGTTCATCGAAAGCATCCCGGCGCGCGAAACCCGCATCTTCGTCGAGCGGGTGATGGCGAACCTGTGGATCTACCGCCATCGCCTCGGCCAGGAATCGCCCTCGCTCGCCCAGCTTGCCGCCGGCGATTGGCCGACCTATATCGCTCAGGCGGGCAAGCTGGAGTTGGCGGCACGCGGACTTGCGCACGCGGAGCGCACGACCAATGTCGAAAATTGAGGGCGAGCGGCTTTTCCTTCCGGTCAACATCGCGGTGCTGACGGTTTCCGACACGCGCACCTTCGACGACGACCGTTCCGGCCAAACCCTGGTCGAGCGGATCATGTCCGCCGGGCACAAGGTGGCCAGGCGCGAAATCGTCAAGGACGAAATCCACCTGATCGCGAGCCAGCTCAGGCAGTGGATTTCCGCGCCGGACGTGGACGTGATCGTCGCCACCGGCGGCACCGGCGTGACCGGCCGCGACGTGACGCCGGAGGCCTTCCGCCAGGTGATCGAGAAGGAAATTCCCGGCTTCGGCGAACTGTTTCGCTGGCTCAGCTACCAGAAGATCAAGACCTCGACCGTGCAATCGCGCGCGCTCGCCGGCGTCGCCGAGGGCAAGTACCTGTTCGCGCTGCCGGGCTCGCCCGGCGCCTGCCGCGACGCCTGGGACGAGATCCTCAAGGATCAGCTCGACGCGCGGCACAAGCCCTGCAACTTCGTCGAGCTGATGCCGCGCCTCAAGGAGCACGTGAAGCCGTGAACCGGGCCAGCGCGGCGCCGTCGTCCACGTCTTCGAGGAGGGCCAGCGGCGGCGCGATCTTGGCTCGGTGCAGATTGGCGAGGGTGTCGGCGAGCGCGTGCACGCTCGACCAGCGCACGCCTTTGAAGGCGCGCGCCGCGAGCGCGGCGCCGCCGAGGCCCCGTCGGCGAAAGCCGGCCAGCCAATAGCCGCCGTCGGCGGCCGGACCGAAGACGGCATCGAAGGCGCCCAAGCGGCGAAAGGCTTCGGCGAGGTGCGCAGGAAGGATGCCGGGGATGTCGCCGCCGACGAGGACGGCGGGCCCCGGCGGCAGTCGGGCGAAGGCGCGCGCCATGCGCGCCCCGAGATCGCCGCCACCTTGCGCGAACGTCCGTGCGCGGACCGGTGGGCGCGGCCGGAGCGGTCGGAATGCGGCGCGATCGGGGGCGAGCGCGATCCAGGTGCGCCAGCGCGGATCGCGTCCGAGCCGCCTCAGCGTCGCTTGCAGGGTGCGGCGGTAGAACGCCCATGCGGCCAAGGGGCCGACGTCGCGCGCCAGCCGCGATTTCACCCCGCCGAAGCGGGGCGCCTTGACGAACAGGATCAGGTGGCGGGAGAGCCTAGTCATAGATCCTCGCGATTTTTGCCGGCGCGACCCCGAGGAAGTAGAGCGCGAGGCAAACGAGATTGCGGAGCGGCCGGAGCAGGTATCCGTCGCGCCGGTAGCGCTCGGCCGAGGCGACGAGTCCGGCCTCGAGCTGGACGAGCCTTCGCCGTCCGAGTTTGCGGACCAGCGCCACGTCCTCCATGATCGGGAGCGGGGGAAAGCCGCCGGCCTGATCGTAAAGCGCGCGGGCGATCAACAAACCCTGATCGCCGTAAGGGAGCCCAAGCGCGTCCGCGCGCCAGTTGGCGAGCGATTCGACGATTCGCGCCGCGGCCGTGGGATCGTCGAGACGGAGACGGAAGAACCCCGCGCACGCCCGGTTCTTAGGATCGGCGACGAAGCCGAGGACGGCGGCGGCGAAGCCTGGGCCGGGAACGGTGTCGGCGTGCAGGAACAAGAGCCAGTTTCCGGCGGCGGCCTTGGCGCCGGCGCGAAGCTGGACGCCGCGTCCGCGCGCGGAAGCGACCACGCGCGCGCCGAGGCGGGCGGCCTCGGCGGCGTCATGCGAATGCATGCCTACCGGCATGACGCCGTCGGGCGAATCGGCGACGACAACGACGATCTCGCCGGCGATGCCGCAAGCCTTCAAGGCAGCGAGCGTTCGAGGGATGTGGGCGGCCGCGTTCCAGGCGGGGATGACGACGCTGATCATGGCGGGAGAATGCCAGCCGGCGCGAATGTTCTTGAAACGTTCTATCGGGTTGGAGTAGGGTGCAAGACATGGACGAGGCTCTCCCCGATCTTCCCCGCAAGGGCCGCGGCGCGGTGAGCAACCCGACCGGGCGCTACGAGCCCGAAACCCGCCACGCGGTCCACGACGGCTGGGACATCGCCGACGATTTGCCCCCGCTGCGCACCACGGTGACGGAGGAAGTCCCGCGCACCGCGATCGCCTACAACGATTCCCCCGATATTCCCTTCGACCGCTCGATCAATCCCTATCGGGGTTGCGAGCACGGCTGCGTCTACTGCTACGCCCGGCCTTCGCACGCCCGCTACGGGCTTTCGCCCGGGCTCGACTTCGAAACCCGGCTTTTCGCCAAGCGCGATCTCGCCGAGGTTCTGGTTCGGGATCTGGCCAAGCCCGGCTACGCGCCCCAAGCGATCACCCTCGGCGCCAACACCGATCCCTACCAGCCGATCGAGCGGGAGCGGCGCTTGACCCGCGGCGTCCTCGAAGTGCTGGAGCGGTGCGAGCATCCCGTCGTCGTCATCACCAAATCCGCGCTCGTCTTGCGCGATCTCGACATCCTCTCCGCCATGGCGGCGAAGAACCTCTGCGCGGTGGCGGTGTCCGTCACCACGCTCGACCGGGAGCTGGCGCGGCGGATGGAGCCCCGCGCGGCGACGCCGCCCAGGCGGATCGAAACCATCGCCGCGCTGAGCAAGGCGGGCGTGCCGGCGACGGTCATGGCCGCGCCCATGATCCCCTTCCTCAACGACTGGGAGCTGGAGCGCATCCTCGCGGCGGCGGCGGGGGCGGGCGCGCGCGCGGCCGGCTACGTGCTGCTGCGCCTGCCCTTGGAGCTGAAGGACCTGTTCGGCGAATGGCTGGAGGCGCACGCGCCGGGCAAGGCGCGGCACGTCCTCGATCAATTGCGCACATGCCGGAACGGGCAGCTCTACGTCTCGGAGTTCGGCGAGCGGATGCGCGGCAGCGGCACCTACGCCGAATTGCTCGCCGATCGTTTCCATCTCGCCTGCCGGCGCTTCGGCCTGAATAAGCGCGTCACGCCGGTAGGCGTGCCTTCGCACGACGACGACGCCCTCGACTGCTCGCGCTTCCGTCCCCCCGTTCCGCCGGGCGGGCAGTTTTCCTTGTTTTGAGCGGATTCGCCATGCCGGATTTTTCGCTCGAAGACGCGGCGCGCGCGGAAGGATTCGCCCTCGTCGCCGGTCTCGACGAAGCCGGCCGCGGGCCCTGGGCGGGCCCGGTGGTGGCGGCGGCGGTGATCCTGGACGGCGCGCGCTTGTCTCCCGAACTGCGCGACGGCCTCGACGATTCCAAGAAGCTCTCGCCCCGGCGCCGGCGGGAATTGTTCGCGGCGCTGGCCGATCATGCCCGCATCGGGATCGGACAGGCAGAAGTCGACGAGATCGACCGGCTCAATATCCTCCGCGCGACGCTACTCGCCATGGGCCGGGCGCTGGAGGCGCTTTCCGTCCGGCCCGATCTCGCGCTGGTGGATGGCAACCGCGCGCCCGAGCTTCCGTGTCCGGTGCGCTGCGTCGTCGGCGGCGACGGACGCTCGCTCTCGATCGCGGCGGCCTCGATCGTCGCCAAGGTCAGCCGCGATGAGGAAATGGCCGCGCTCGCACGCGCCCATCCCGGCTACGGCTGGGAACGGAACGCGGGCTACGGCACGGCCGAGCACCGCGCCGCCCTCGTCCGCCTCGGGCCGTCGCCTCTGCACCGGCGCAGCTTTCGTCCTGTTGCCGCGTTGCTGGGCAAAACCAAATGTTGAGTCCGCGCTTGGAAGCGGGACGAGATGTGGTTTCCCGTTAACCATAACCCGTTGATTCATCCGTACTTCTTGACCCTGGGGATTCGCTGACTCATCCTCGCCGTCATGACGGCGGGGGCTCCCATAAAATCCAACCGGATCGTCGTCGGCGATTGCGTCGCGGCCATGAACGCGCTGCCCGAGGGGTGCGTCGACATGGTGTTCGCCGATCCGCCCTACAATCTCCAATTGGGGGGCGATCTCTTGCGCCCCAACAACAGCCGGGTCGAGGGCGTCGACGAGGCGTGGGACGTCTTCGACGACTTCGCCGCCTACGACCGCTTTACCCAAGCCTGGTTGGCGGCGGCGCGGCGCGTGCTGAAGCCCGACGGAACGCTGTGGGTGATCGGCTCCTATCACAACATCTTCCGGGTCGGGGGCATCCTGCAAAATCTGGGATTTTGGATTCTCAACGACGTCATTTGGCGCAAGACGAATCCGATGCCCAATTTCCGCGGCCGGCGCTTCACCAACGCGCACGAGACGTTGATCTGGTGCGCGCGGGAAAAAGATTCCCGCTACCGCTTCAACTACGAGGCGATGAAGAACCTCAACGACGATTTGCAGATGCGCTCGGACTGGACGTTGCCGCTGTGCACCGGCGCCGAACGGCTCAAGGTCGCCGGACGCAAGGCGCATCCGACCCAGAAACCCGAGGCGCTGCTGCACCGGGTCATCCTCGCTTCGACCGAAATGGGCGACGTCGTCCTCGATCCCTTCTTCGGCTCCGGCACCACCGGCGCGGTCGCTCGGAAACTCGGCCGGAGCTACCTCGGCATCGAGCGCGACGGAACCTACGCGGCGATGGCGGAGCGCCGGCTGCGCGACGTTCGCGAGGTGGCGGATCCGTCGCTGGTCAGCACGCCGTCGAAGCGGGCCGAACCCCGCATCCCGTTCGGCTGGCTGGTCGAGCGGGGCATGCTCGGCGTCGGCGCGGTTCTCTACAGCCCGGAGCGGCGCTATGCCGCGCGCGTCCGTGCCGATGGCACGCTGGTGACGACCGATTTCCGCGGCTCGATCCACCAAGCGGCGGCGCACGTCCAGCGGCTTCCCGCCTGCAACGGTTGGCATTACTGGTGTCTGGACGTGCGCGGAAGACTCGTTCCGATCGACACGCTCCGCCAGAAGCTGCGCGCCGAGTTGAACTGACGGCGGCAATCGCGCCGGTCACTTCTTTTCGGACGGTTCTTTCCCTGATTCGGACTTTTCCGAATCCGGTTTCGGCGCGGCATCCTTGGGCTTGGCGCCGCGCCGTTCCGATCCGTCGGGCGAGGGCTTCTTCCTGCGCCGCCGATCGGGACCTACGAAGACCTTGGACTGGACGAACGGCCGGTGGCCTTCGACCACGCCCTGAAGATGCGAATAAATCATTTTTGCGGTGAAGGGTTTGGCCAGGAACTGGGTGGCGCCGTCGTCGCGGGAGGTGACGACGTTCTTGACCTCGGTGTAGGCCGAGGTGACGATCACCGGGATATAGCGCGAGAGGGCCTTGGCGTCGCGCCGGAGCTGGCGGACGGTCGCGTTGCCGTCGAAATCCGGGGCCCATTCGATGAATGCGACGTCGAATGGCTTGGAAACCAGCAATTCGAGCGCCTGCTCCGGCGTGGCCGCATCCGTCACCATGCGGATGTTGAGCTCGCGCAGGATGCTGCGCAAAAGGCGGCGCATATTCAAGTTCTTGTCCGCCACCAGGACGGCAAGAGCGGAAAAATCGTAAGCCGCGGCCACGCACCCCCCTAAACTCGATTCCCCTGTGAACGAGAGCCCCGCGCCAGAGGATTATGTTATCGGTATTATGGTCCAGAAACGATCAAGTTAGAACATGATATATGCGCTTGAAAACTCGAATCGATTTGATGGCGACGCGGAATCTTTTGCGGATTCCCGAGCGCTTCGGGGGCGGGAGCGCCGAATCACGGGGTTTTTTCGGAAGCGTCTTGCCCGGACTTGGGCTCGGTCGCAGCCGATGCCGATGCGGTCTTCTTCGCGCCGCGGCGCTCCCATCCGTCGGGCGGGGGTTTCTTCTTGCGCCGCCGGTCGGGACCGAAAAAGGACTTCGACCGGACGAACGGCCGGTTGCCTTCGACCACGCCCTTGAGGTGCTCGAAGATCAACCTCGCGGTGAAGGGCTTGGCCAGAAACTGGTCGGCGCCGGCATCGCGGGCGGTGACGACGTGCTGGAGCTCGGTGTAGGCCGAGGTGACGATCACCGGGACATAGCGCGATAACGCCTTGACGTCGCGCCGGAGTTGGCGGACGGCGGCGTTGCCGTCGAAGTCCGGGGACCATTCGATGAAGGCGAGATCGAACGGCTTGGCGGTCAGCAAGGCGAGTGCATCCTCCGGCGTGGCCGCTTCCGTCACCAGGCGGATGTTGAGCTCGCGCAAGATGCTGCGCACGAGACGGCGCATGTGCGCGTTCTTGTCCGCGACGAGGACGGCGAGAGCCGAAAGATTGTAGTTCGCGGCCACGCATACCTTCCTTCTCGACGCCCCTCCTTTGGCGAGCGATCGCGCGGGCGGAGCAATTTTTTATTTATAACAGGGCACCCGATACGTTCCCATCGGAACAAACAGCATCGATCCGGCTGCCAGCGCCGGCGACCCGCGAAGATTAGCGCGTCGGAACAGGCTTGGGCCCCGAGTAGTCGTAGAAGCCGCGGCCGGTCTTGCGGCCGAGCCATCCGGCCTCGACGTATTTCACCAACAGCGGACACGGGCGGTACTTGGAGTCGGAGAGCCCTTCGTGCAGGACTTGCATGACCGCGAGACAGACGTCGAGGCCGATGAAATCGGCGAGCTCGAACGGTCCCATCGGGTGGTGGGTGCCGAGCTTCATGGCGGTGTCGATCGCCTCGACCGAGCCGACGCCCTCGTAGAGGGTGTAGACCGCCTCGTTCAGCATCGGCAGCAGGATGCGGTTGACGAGGAAGGCGGGAAAGTCCTCGGCGTTGACCGGGGTCTTGCCGAGCTTGACGGCGAGCTCGCGGATGAGACGGTAGGTTTCCTCCTCGGTGGCGATGCCCCGGATCAGCTCGACCAGCTCCATGCGCGGAACCGGATTCATGAAATGCATCCCGACGAACTTGCCGGGGCGGTCGGACCCAGCGCCGAGCCGGGTGATGGAGATGGACGACGTGTTGGTCGCGAGGTAGGCGTCGGGGCCGAGCACCGGACAGACCTTCTTGATGATCTCTTTCTTGATCTTCTCGTCTTCGGTCGCGGCCTCGATCACCAGGTCGCGGTCCTTGAGGTCCGCGTAGGCGGTGGTGGTCTTGATGCGGCTGACGGCCGCGTCGGCCTTGTCCTGAGCCAGGCGCTTCTTGTCCACCTCGCGCTGGAGGTCGCGCTGGATCGCCTTCACGCCTTTATCGAGCGCCTCGGGCGTGAGATCGAGCATGGTCACGTCGAAGCCGGCGAGCGCGCAGACCAGCGCGATGCCGTGCCCCATCTGTCCCGCGCCGACGATGCCGATATTCTGGATGTCCTTGGCCATGATGTCCTCGTCAGGTTTGCGCCGCGAAAGCCAATAGTCCCTCGGCGCGGGTTATTTTCCGAGCGCCGCCGTCAATTCCGGCAGCGCCTTGAACAAATCCTCGACCAGACCGTAGTCGGCGACCTGGAAGATGGGAGCTTCCTCGTCCTTGTTGATGGCGACGATCACCTTGCTGTCCTTCATCCCGGCCAGGTGCTGGATCGCGCCGGAGATGCCGACCGCGATGTAAAGGTCGGGCGCGACCACCTTGCCGGTCTGGCCGACCTGAAAGTCGTTGGGAACGAACCCGGCGTCAACCGCCGCGCGCGAGGCGCCGACCGCGCCGCCGAGCCGGTCGGCGAGCGCCTCGAGGAGCCGGAAATTTTCGCCGCTCTGCATGCCCCTGCCGCCGGAAACGACGATCCGGGCGCTGGCGAGTTCGGGCCTGGCCGAGCGGGTCAGCTCCTGCCCGACGAAGGACGAAAGCCCCGGATCGGTCCCGGCCGGCACGGT
>MIAC01000166.1:11448-14057 GCA_001830475.1 Rhodospirillales bacterium RIFCSPLOWO2_12_FULL_67_15 | reverse complement strand
TGATCGCAACGGGCGAATCCATCTGGGGGCGTTCTGATCCCATTTCATGTTTTTGGGCCATGACAACTTTGAAACGATGTCAGGCAACATTGCAAAAACTATATCTCTTATGGGATAGCCTCTGCGCTTGATCACCGCGAACCAGAACTCACCCTTGTCGGTCGCGCGCTTTTCGCATTGCGCCAAGGTCAATCCGGTCGAGCGCAAGAATCCTTCGATCGCCTGGGGGGGCGCGTCCACGCGCGGGCCCCGCCGTTCCTCGGCAACGTCGGCCTGTTTCAGGGGGAGTCCATCCACCACCAGCGCGAGCCGACGCGGCGTGACGAACGCATCCATCCGCTTGTACGAAAGACCCGCCTTGGCGAGCCCTTCGCCCACCAGGCGTTTCAAATCCTCCGCCGCGCGCGTCTGCATCCGCGCCGGAATTTCCTCGGACAGGAGTTCGAGAAGAAGCTCGGCCACCGCCCGATTCCTCTAACCGCCCGCGGCGGGCTGCTTCAGCCACGCCTCGCAGCAGGCTTTCGCCAGCGCCCGCACGCGGCCGATGTAGGCCGCGCGCTCGGTCACGCCAATGGCCCCGCGCGCGTCGAGCAGATTGAACCGGTGGCTCGCCTTGATGCATTGGTCGTAAGCCGGCAGCGCGAGGCCCCGCTCCAACAGCATCTTGCACTCGGTCTCGGCGTCGGCGAAGTGGCGGAACAATATCCCGGTGTCCGCGAATTCGAAGTTGTAGGCGGAATATTCGCGCTCGGAGCGCAGGAACACTTCGCCGTAGGTGACGCCGCGGCCGTTGAAATCGAGATCGAACACGTTCTCGGCGCCCTGGATGTACATGGCGAGGCGTTCGAGCCCGTAGGTCAATTCCACCGGCACCGGATCGCACTCGATCCCGCCGACCTGCTGGAAATAGGTGAACTGGGTGATCTCCATGCCATCGCACCAGACCTCCCAGCCCAATCCGGCGGCGCCCAACGTCGGGCTTTCCCAGTCGTCCTCGACGAAGCGGATGTCGTGGCGCAGCGGATCGATGCCGAGCGCCTTCAGGCTCGCGAGATAGCGGTCCTGGATGTCGGCGGGCGCCGGCTTCAGGATCACCTGGAATTGGTAATAGTGCTGAAGCCGGTTCGGGTTCTCGCCATAATGGATGTCGGCGGGCGCCGGCTTCAGGATCACCTGGAATTGGTAATAGTGCTGAAGCCGGTTCGGGTTCTCGCCATAACGACCGTCGGCGGGCCGGCGCGAGGGCTGCACGTAGGCCGCGTTCCAGGGTTCGCGTCCGAGCGCGCGCAGCGTGGTCGCGGGATGGAAGGTGCCCGCGCCGACCTCCATGTCGTAGGGTTGCAAGACGAGACACCCCTGCTTCGCCCAGAAGTCCTGAAGCGTCAGGATCAGCGATTGGAAACTGGGCGCGGAAGGCTTGCGGTTGCGGGACGTTTTGGCCATCGCGGAGGGGGCTCTCGAGGGGCGATGCTGCGGTGCAGCAACCTTACTGTCCGCCTCGCGGAGGGTCAAGGCGGAGACCCACATGCGAATCGCGCGCGAAAAAAAACGTCAGCCGGGAAACGGACAGTCCTTGCGCCCGCACGCGACGCGGCGGCTTAAGGCGATGAAGGCGCCGCAGGTCCGGCATTCCACCATGTCCTCGGCCTCGACGCGGGCTTGCGCCCCGGCCGAAGCGCGCCCCGAGGCCCGCGCATCGTTCGCCGCGCGCGGGGATTCTGTATTGCGCCCGCCTACCGGCGGGACCGCGCGCTCGCGCGCCGCTTTCAGCGCCTGGTAACGCGTGAAGACCCGCCAGCCCGCCCACACGGCGATGATGACGAGAATCGTCAGGAGAATCTTGGCGAGGCTCAAACCGAACATGGGCCTTTGTAGGGGGCTGAAGGCGAGCGGGTCAACCGGCTAGAGTCCGAATCGGCCCCACAGCAGCCGCTCCTCGATCGCGGCGAGTACGCGCGCGGCCCAGTCGGCGGGATCGGTTTCGGCGTCCGCGCCGGCGAAGCCGAAGCGCCGGCGCCACCACCGCGGCCGGCCGAAGACGGGCCGGAGCTTCACGTCTTCGCCGAAGCGTTGGCGCAGGATCGTGCGCAAATCGCCGAGCCCGTCGATCAATCCAAGCTCGAGCGCGCGCCGGCCGGTCCAGAACTCGCCGCTGAAAAGCTCCTCTTCCCGCGCCTTCAGGCGCGCGCCGCGCCTTTGCCGCACCATCGCCTTGAAGCTTTCGTGGATATCGTGCTGGATCGCCTTCAGGCGCGCGACGTCGTCGGGCTTCTCGTCGAGGAACGGATCGAGCAGGGTTTTGCGCTCGCCCGCGACGTGGAGCCGGCGCTCGACGCCGGCGCGCTTGATCAGGTCGACGAACCCGAAGCCGCCGCTCATGACGCCGATCGAGCCGACGATCGAATTTTCGTCGGCGTAGATTTCGTCCGCCGCGCACGCCAGCCAATAGCCGCCGGAGGCGGCGACGTCCTCGGCGAAGGCGAACACCGGCACGCCGTGCTCCGAGGCCAACGCGCGGACGCGGTTCGCGATCAGCGCCGACTGGACCGGCGAGCCGCCGGGCGAGTTGACCGCGAGCGCCACCGCCTTCAGGTTCCAGAGCTTGAACG
>MIAC01000166.1:11272-11352 GCA_001830475.1 Rhodospirillales bacterium RIFCSPLOWO2_12_FULL_67_15 | reverse complement strand
CCGGCGGCGGCTTGCGCAAGCCGCCGAACGGCAGCGCGTCGAGAATTTTTTGCAGAGGAGCCGGGAGCTCGATCATAGCG
>MIAC01000166.1:5532-11249 GCA_001830475.1 Rhodospirillales bacterium RIFCSPLOWO2_12_FULL_67_15 | reverse complement strand
CTCGCCCGCGCGCAAGATCGCCTCGGCCTCGGGGGTATAGGCTCCACCGGGGCCGTGCAGCACGAGCCCCGGCTTGATCTCCAGCGGCGCGGCGGAGCCTTTGCGCGCGGCGACGATGATGCGCTTCGCCGCCTTGCCGATACCCGGCCATAAGGGAAAAACGACGATCCCGCCGGCGCGGCCCGCAAGCCGGGCGAGCACGGCATCCAGCCGGTCGGCGCGGTGGATCAGCGTGAGCGTGCCCCCGGGCTTGAGAAACCCGAGGCAGGCGTCGAGCCACGCGGCAAGGCCGCCCGCGCCTTCCTCCTTCGCGCGGCGCTTGTCCGCGTCGGGCGAGGACGAGCCCGCGCCCATTGCCGAAAACGGCGGATTGGTGAGGACGTGATCGAAGAGCTTTCCAGCCAGCCCGGCGGCGGGCGAATCCCCGCCGCCACTATAAAATCGCCGCGTCACGCCGCTAGGCGTGCCTTCGCACGACGATTCGCGCGCGGCAGGCGGCGACAGGATATCGCCGGCGACGAAGCGGACGCGAGCGGCGACGCCGCTCGCCGCCGCGTTTTCGTTCGCCAGCGCCGCCAGCGCGGGATCGAGCTCTATCCCGGTCACGTCCACGCCCGGCACGCGCGCGGCGAGACAAAGCGCGGCGGCGCCGGTGCCCGCGCCGGCGTCGAGCGCGCTTTCGCCGGCAACCGCCAGCACGGCGGCGGCCAAGAAGACCGGATCGATGGCGGCGCGGAAGCCTCCCTTGGGCTGGGCGAGCCGCACTCGTCCGCCGAGCAGCGTGTCGCGCGTGATTTCGCGAGCGCCGGCCTCGCTCACGGCGCCGCCCCCTTGCCCAGCTCGTCCGCCAGCGCCAACACGCGGCGGGCGCGGGGCTCGTCGCCGTCGTCCACCATGACCCGGCGCGGAATCGCCGAAATGCTTCCGTCCGCCGCGCTGGCGTAGGCATCGAGCACAAACGTCTCGATCCCCTCATGTTGCAGCGCGGCGAGAAGCCAGGACAGAAAGACGGGATCGTTGCTGCGGACGAGTTCGATCATCGTATTGCCTTCAAACCAACGCCGGGCGCGCCTTGACCGCGCCGAGCCCGGGTCCCTATGATTCGCGCCGAGCATGCTCGGGCGGGTTTCCCTGCCCGTCAAGCACCTGGGTAAGGAAGCGATCCGTGGGTATCGTCGTCAGCCTGGACGAAGGCCGGGAGCGCAAGCCGTCGCTGGAGGGCCTCGCCGCCCTCGTCGCCGACGACCTCAAGGCGGTCAATGCCCTGATCGTCAGGCGGATGCAAAGCCCGGTGGCGATGATCCCGCAGCTCGCCGGGCACATCGTCGCCGCGGGCGGCAAACGCATCCGGCCCATGCTCACGCTCGCGTCCGCGCGCATGTGCGGCTACCAGGGCGAACGGCATCTTGCGCTCGCGGCCTGCGTCGAGTTCATCCATACCGCGACGCTCTTGCACGACGACGTGGTCGACGAGAGCGACCTGCGCCGGGGCGAGGCCAGCGCCAACGCGCTGTGGGGCAACAAGGCGAGCGTCCTGGTCGGGGACTTCCTGTTCAGCCGCGCCTTCGAGTTGATGGTCGAGGACGGCTCGCTCGAAGTGCTCGCGATTCTTTCGCGGGCGTCCGCCGTCATCGCCGAGGGCGAGGTGCTCCAACTCGTCACCGCCAACGACACCGCGACCGGCGAGCCCGCCTATCTCGAGGTCATCAAGGCCAAGACCGCGCATCTGTTCGCCGCCGCCTGCCGGATCGGCGCGGTGGTGTCGGAGCGCGCGCGCATCGAGGCCGAGGCGCTCGACGCCTTCGGCATGAACCTCGGCATCGCCTTCCAGCTGGTCGACGACACACTCGACTATTCGGCCAAGCAGGCGGTGCTCGGCAAGACGGTCGGCGACGACTTCCGCGACGGCAAGATCACGCTGCCGACCATCCTCGCCTTCCGCCGCGGCGACGAAGGGGAGCGCGCGTTCTGGCGCCGCGTCCTCGAGGACCAGGACCAGAAACCGGGCGACCTCGAGCGCGCGATCGAAATCCTCAACCGGCACGGGGCGCTCGCCGACACGGTCGAGCGCGCGCGGCACTACGGCGCGATCGCCCGCGACGCGCTCGGCATCTTCCCCGAAGGGGCGGAGAAAGCCGCGCTCCTCGACTTGATCGACTTCTGCATCGAGCGGGCTTATTAGAGCGATTTTCGGTCGGAACCGGCCGCCTTGCCCCGAAAGGGTGCGGGCGCTATAACCCCCACCCGGCGGGAGCCCTCTCCCGCGATCCAGTTCGGAGTGTAGCTCAGCCTGGTAGAGCACTAGCTTCGGGAGCTAGGGGCCGGAGGTTCGAATCCTCTCACTCCGACCATTCCCGCGACGTGCCGCCAAAAGCGGGTTTCACGCCGCGCTCGCCGACAGGGCCGGCAATTCGCCCATTTTCTTGAGAAGGTAATCGAGGTCGTCCCCTTCCATGACGACGCCGAGGTCGCCGTACTGGGTCAGCACGCGCTCGATCATGCGCCGCATGTAGCGCTCGTGGTCGTGGTCGCCGCCGTCGTAGGTCGTCTCGCGGGACACGTCCACCGCCGCGCGAATCGCCGGGAAATGCGAGGCGGGCAGTCTCGCCTTGTTGAACATCGCGTGCAGTCCGAGCTGCCCCTGGTCGTGGATCAAGGCGCGGGCGTTGACGAGGGAGACTCCGGCAAGCTCCGCCAGCGCCGCCTCGAAGAAGGTCATGTCGCCCATCACCGCCGCGCGCAGAATGATCGAGGGCGTGAGCCGGCCGTGCTGATGCATCTGACGCACGAGGGTCTCGACGTCCTGTTCCCCGGCCTCGCTCGAAATCCCGAGCACCGCGCGCTCGCGGCTTGAGAGGAGAAGATCGGTCGCGAGCGCGGCCGGAAGCTCGTGGCGCTTGACCAGTTCGGTTTTGAGCTTCTCCGAGACCAAGGTCACCAGCCGCTCGGCGACCGTGACGGGAAGCTTCGGACGATGGACCATCGCCGCCTGGATGGCCTCGCGGTTGCCGAAGTCGTCCATCACCTGTTGCAGGGACTTCTCCGAGATCGCGGCGCCCGCGTTGGCGACCAGGGTCTGCACCGCCGCCTCGTTGCGGGTTTCGACCAGGGTCGCGGAGACCTTTTCCGAAACCTTCGGGCGGCCGGCGATCGCGACCTGCTTGGCCGGGCCTTGGGTCCGGACGATCTCGACCAGATCGTCGTCGGTCAGGACTTCGGAAAACTTGAGAATCGGCTCGGCGACGCTGTCGGTGTCCTTGGCCAGCGCCAACACGACCTCGTGCGGCACGTCGCGCGAACGCTTCAGGTTTTCGGCCAGCGCCTCGCGCACGCGCACCTCGGCGTCGCGAACCATGAGGCGGAAGATTTCCTCGGCGACCTTGCGCTCCGCCGGCCCCATCCCGCCCTGGCCGAAGTCGGCCGCGATCTTGGCCGCCGTCGCCGCCCGGGCCGCGCCCGAGGGATCGGTCAGGAGGCGCACGACGTCGTCTTGGCTCAACGCGCTTCGGGTCATGGCGGCCGCGAGCTCCCGGTCGGGGATTAGCGTTTATTATAACCCAATTGTCGTGCGCTCCGCGCGCGCAATCCCGCGTATTGCCGCCGATACTGCGCTACGGACCCCTCCGCCGCAAGGAAGGCGGAGCAAAGGGTGCCAAAAGGTACGGGAACTCATAGTCTTTTCTTGCTGGTCGATTTTTCGAATGATTCCGGGTCTTAGTTTTGCCGCAATTTTCCGGTGTCATGGCCCCGTCCGGGCGGGTTGCCAGGGGCCTCGGCCGCAGCCATAATCCCGCCCCTCTTTGACCTCGAATCCAAGGTTTTCGGAGAACACCGACCATGAACATCTTCAAGAACGTCCTTGCCGGCGCTGCCGTTGTTGCGGCTTTCGGCAGCGCGAGCGTCCAGGCTTCCGAGGAAGGCGCCAAGATTTTCCGCACTAAGTGCCTGGTCTGCCACACCATGGAAAAAGGCAAGCACAAGGTCGGCCCGACGCTCCTCGGCGTTTACGGCCGCCAGGCGGGCACGGCGGAGGGCTTCACCCGCTATGTCGGCGTCAAGGGCGCGAGCTACAAATGGGACAAGGCGTTGCTCGACCAGTACCTGACCGATCCGGAAGCCTTCGTGAAGGCGAAAGGGGCCCCGCGCAGCGCGATGGCCTTCAAGCTCCCGAACGCCAAGGAGCGCAAGGAAGTGATCGAGTACCTCGAAAAGGGCCAGTAATTTCGACAGCGGCCGGCGCACTCCGGCGGACAGGCCCCCATGAATATCAAGGACCATATCCGCTCGATCCCCGATTTTCCCAAGCCGGGGATTCTCTTTTACGACATCTCGACCCTGCTCGCCCATCCCGACGCCTGGCAGGTGACCATGGGCCGGATGGCGAAGCTGATCAGCCGCCACCAGCCCGACGTTCTCGCGGGGATCGAATCGCGGGGTTTTCTCATCGCCGCGCCGCTCGCCCTCAAGCTCGGGCTCGGCTTCATCATGGTGCGCAAGAAAGGCAAGCTGCCCGGCAAGACCATCCGCCACGAATACGCGCTCGAATACGGCACCGACACCGTCGAGGTCCAGCACGACGCGATCCGCAAGGGCGATCGCGTCGTCGTGCTCGACGACCTGCTCGCGACCGGAGGCACGCTCAACGCGGCCGTCGAACTTCTGAACAAGATGGGCGCCGAGGTGGTCGGCGCGGCCTGCCTGATCGAGCTTGCGTTCCTCAACGGCCGGGCAAAGCTTTCGATCCCGTTCGATTCCCTCGTCGTTTACGACCAGTAGCGGAAAAGGCCACGATCTTCGCCGCCTTGCGCATGAGGGTGGGCAGCGCCAGCCGGTCCAGCTCCGCCACCGGCCACCAGCGTAAACCCCTGCCGGCGCCGCCGCCGACTCGGGCCCGGGCTACCTGGGCTTCCAGTGCGAAGTGGGTAAAGACGTGGCGGAACGAAGGGAGCAAAGTCCGCCATGCGCCTTTGGCCGGGGCGTGGCGAGCCGCTTCCGCTTCCGCCCACGGTTTTTCGCGCCAGGGCGTCGAGGGAAACTCCATCATCCCGCCCAAGAGGCCCCGTTCGGGGCGGCGGCGGACCAGCACCCGGCCGCGGCCGTCCTCGGCCCAGAACACGACGGCATGGCGCGTTGGGCGCGCGGTCTTTTTTTTCTTTCGCGGAAACGCCGAGGTATCCCCCAGCGCGCGGGCGCGGCAGGCGGATCGCCACGGACACGCCTCGCAGCGGGGGGTGCTCGGCGTGCACACCGTCGCGCCCAGGTCCATCAGCGCCTCGGCGAAGTCGCCGGAGTGTCGATCGGGAAGCATCGCCCGGGCGCGCGCGGACAACGCCGCCCGCCCTTCCGGCAGGCGCGTCCTTAAACCATAAAGCCTGGCGATCACGCGCGCGACGTTGCCGTCGACCGGCACTGTCCTGCGCCCGAAGGCAATGGCGGCGACGGCGGCGGCCGTGTACGGCCCGACGCCGGGCAAACGGCCGAGCCCCGCTTCGTCGTCGGGAAAGCGCCCGTCCAGGGTTGCGGCCACGTGGCGGGCGGCGCGGTGCAAGTTGCGCGCCCGGGCGTAATAGCCGAGCCCTTGCCAGGCGTGGAGTACGTCGTCGAGGGAAGCCCGGGCGAGCGCCCCGACCGTCGGCCAGCGCGCGACGAAGCGCCGGTAATAGGGCGCGACCGTCGCGACGGTCGTCTGCTGAAGCATGATCTCGCTCAGCCAGACG
>MIAC01000166.1:2893-5461 GCA_001830475.1 Rhodospirillales bacterium RIFCSPLOWO2_12_FULL_67_15 | reverse complement strand
GAGCAGGCGCCGGCCGAGGGTCTTGGGCGAACGGATCGCGGGAGATGTCATGGCCGCCGAGGTTGCCGGAACCGAACGGCGGGGTCTACCATGGACGCTTGCATCGAACGAGACTGTCCGCCATGAACCCGAGCCGCGAACGCACGCGCACCGGCAAGACCGCGACCCTGAACACCCTGGTCAGGCGCCTGACCCGGCCGCTGTTCGGCAAGCGCGGCTTCGCCGACGGGCGCGTCGTCGCCGACTGGGCCGAGATCGTCGGCCCGCTGCTCGCGCGCTCCAGCCTTCCCCTCCGGATCGCCTATCCCTTTGGCGCGCGGACGGACGGCACGCTGCACCTCAAGGTCGCCCCGGGCGGGCTCGCGACCGAGCTCCAGCACGTCGAGCCGATTCTGATCGAGCGGATCAACGGCCATTTCGGCTACCGGGCGGTGGCCCGGGTGCACCTCGTTCAGGGCCCTCTGCCCCCGCCCCCGCCCGCCCCGGAAGCGCCGGCTCCACTCGACGCCGAGGCCGAGGCGCGGCTCGGGCGCGCCCTCGAAGGCATCCAAGACCCCGCTTTGCGAACACGGCTTGAATCCCTCGGCCGCTCGGTCCTCGCCGCCCATTCAAACCAGGGAAAAAACCCGCTAAAAGACTGAACGAGCCTTGAAAGCATTGGACTTTTCGACGGGGGGAAGACTATAGTCCCTCCCATATATAGTAGCCTGGGAGTCCTAAGTGTCACAAAAGATTGTGGTTTATGCGATTCTGGCATTCCTCGCCTGGGCCGGCCCGGCAGCGGCAGGCATCGCCTCCCTACAAGACGCGCTGGCCGAGCGGGCGATGGGGCGCCAGGACGCGCCGGTGACCATCGTCGAGCACTCCTCGCTCGGCTGCCCTCACTGCGCCAGCTTCCACGCGGACACGCTGCCCCGGATCAAGGCCGAATACTTGGACACCGGCAAGGCGCGACTCGTCTTTTCCGATTTTCCCCTCGGCGGGCCGGCGCTCGCCGCCGCCATGGTCGCGCGCTGCGCGCCGAAAGAATCCTTCTTCGGTTTGATCGAGCTGTTCTTCCGCGAACAGGAACGCTGGTCGCGCAGCCGCGAGCCGATCAAGGAGATTGAGCGCATCGCGCGCTTCGGCGGCCTTTCCGAGAAGGACGTGCAGGCGTGCCTCGATTTCCAACCCCTGCTCGCAGGCTTGCGCGAGCGGGCCGAGAACGCGAGCCGCCTGCACGGCGTCAATTCCACCCCCACCTTCCAGATCGAGGGTGGGTTGGTCATCGGGGCGCAACCCTTCGAGGCGTTCCGCGACGCGATCGAAGCCGCCCTCAGGAAAAAAGCGAAATAATTTAATAGCGAGGACCGACGCCCCGTGATGCACTTCAATCGCCTCCGTCTGACCGGCTTCAAGTCGTTCGTCGAGCCGACCGATCTTCTGATCGAGACCGGACTCACCGGGATCGTCGGCCCCAACGGCTGCGGCAAGTCGAACCTGGTCGAGGCGCTGCGCTGGGTCATGGGCGAAACCTCGCCCAAGCAGATGCGCGGCGGCGAGATGGACGACGTCATCTTCGGCGGCACCGCCTCCCGCCCGGGACGCAATATCGCCGAGGTCGCGCTTATGCTCGACAATTCCGCCCGCGCCGCGCCTTCGCAGTTCAACGACGCCGAGACCCTCGAGGTCAGCCGCCGGATCGAGCGCGGCGAGGGCTCCGTCTATCGCGTCAACGGCCATGACGTGCGCGCCCGCGACGTGCAGATCCTGTTCGCCGATTCCGCGACCGGCGCGCGTTCGACCGCGCTGGTGAGCCAGGGCCGGATCGGCGCGTTGATCGCCGCCAAGCCCGCCGACCGGCGCCTGCTGCTCGAGGAGGCCGCCGGCATCACCGGTCTGCATTCGCGCCGGCACGAAGCGGAGATCCGGCTTCGCGCCGCCGAAGCCAATCTCAAGCGCGTGGACGACGTCCTGCAGACGCTGGACGCCCAGCTCCAGAACCTGAAGAAGCAGACGCGCCAGACCGCGCGCTACCGCAACCTGAGCCAGCATATCCGCACCGCCGAGGCGACCTATTTCTACCTGCGCTGGCGCTCGGCGGACGCCGAACTCGACGAGGGCAAATGGCGACTTGCTTCCGCCGAAACCGAGGTCGTGGAGCGCACCCGCGCCGCCGCCGAGGCCGCGACCGCCCAGGCCGAACAGGCCTCGGGCCTGCCGGAGCTGCGTCACACCGAAGCCGAGGCCGCGGCCGAGCTGCAACGCCTGATCATCGCCCGCGAGCAGCTGGAGGCCGAGGAGCGCCGCCTCGAGGAAAGCCGCCGAGAGCTCGAGACCCGCCTTGCCCATATTGGCCAGGACACCGAACGCGAGGAAGGTCTTCGCGCCGAGGCCCGCGAGGCCGTCCGGCGCCTGGGCGAGGAGCGCGCGGCGATCGAATCCGCCCGCACCGGCGAAAGCGCCGCCGCGGCCGAGGCCGAGAACCGTCTCCGCGCCGCCGCCGGCGCCGTCGCGGCGCTGGACCTGAAACTCGCCGGGCTGACCCGCGAGGTCGCCGAGGCCGAAACCCGGCGCGAAGCCTTGATG
>MIAC01000166.1:504-2619 GCA_001830475.1 Rhodospirillales bacterium RIFCSPLOWO2_12_FULL_67_15 | reverse complement strand
TGATCGACGCCGTCGCCGTGGACGTGGGCTATGAAGCCGCGCTCGGAGCCGCGCTCGGCGAGGATCTTTCCGCCCCCACCGACGAGGCCGCGCCGGTGCGCTGGCGCACGCTCCCGCCGCTCGCCGACGCGCCGGCGCTGCCCGAAGGCGCGACGCCGCTCTCCCGTTTCGTCCGCGCGCCGCCTGCGCTGCAACGCCGGCTCGCCCAGATCGGCGTCGTCGCCGACGCGGAAGAAGGCCACGCGCTCTCCGCCCTGCTCGGGCCAGGCCAGCGGCTGATCAGCCGCGACGGCGGTCTCTGGCGCTGGGACGGTTTCACCGCGGCCGCGGGCGCGCCGACACCGGCCGCGATCCGGCTCGAGCAGCGGAACCGGCTGAAGGCGGTGCGCGCGACGCTCGCCGAGGTCTGCGCGGTTTTCGCCGCCGCCAGGAGCGAAGCCGATTCCGCCCGCGCCGGCGCACTCGCCGCGCATCAGTCCGAACGCAACGCGCGGGCCGCGCTTCAGGCCGCCGAGGCCGCTCACGGCCGCGCCCGCGACGCCGCCTTGGAGCTGCGCCAGAAAACCGCCGAGCAAAGCTCGCGCCTGGCCGCGCTCGCGGACCAGGTCCGCGCGGTGGAGGGCGACCTCGCCGAGGCCCGCGCCGCCGCGAAGCGCGTCGCCGAGGAGATCGCCGGGCTGACGGATCCCCGCGCCGCGCGCGCGCGTCTGGAAAAAATTCGCGAAGACCTGGCCTTGGCCCGCGCCGAGGAGCGCGAGCGCCAGGCGGCGTGCGACGCCCTCAGCCGCGCCGCCGCCGAGCGCCTGAGAAGGCTCGACGACATCGCCCGCGAGAGCGCTTCCTGGGAGAGCCGCGAGAACAACGCCTCCGCCCAGATCGCCGAGCTCGCCCTCCGCCGGACCGCGGCCGAGGACGAACAGACCCGCCTCGCCGATCGCCCGGCGGAAATCGCCCAGCAGCGCCGCTCCCTGATGGGCGCGATCGAGGCGTCCGAAATCCGCCGGCGCGCCGCCGCCGACCGGCTCGCCTTGGCCGAGAACGCGCTCGGCCTTGCCGACAAGGCGCTACGCGCGGCGGAAAGCCTCCTCGCCGAGGGACGCGAAGAGCGCATCCGCGCCGAAGGCCTGCTCGAACAGGCCAAGGTCGCCGCCCAGGCGCTCGTCGAGCGCGTCGCCGAACGGCTCGACGCCCCGCCCGAGCGGCTCGCCGAGATCGCCGGGATCGAGGAAGGCGACGAGATTCCCGACTTGGCCGAGGTCGAGAAGAAGATCGAGCGGCTGCAACGCGAGCGCGAGACCATGGGTCCCGTCAACCTGCGCGCCGAGCAGGAGGCCGACGAATTGACCCGGCAGATCGAGACCATGCGGACCGAACGCGCCGACCTGGTCGCAGCGATCGACAAACTGCGCCGGGGCATCCAGGAATTGAACCGCGAAGGGCGCGATCGGCTGCTCAAGTCCTTTCAGGATGTGGACAAATACTTCCAGCAATTGTTCACGCGGCTGTTCGGCGGCGGGCGCGCGCACCTCGCCCTGGTCGAGTCGGACGATCCGCTCGAAGCCGGCCTCGAAGTGATGGCGAGCCCGCCCGGCAAGCGTCTGCAGACGCTTTCGCTGCTCTCGGGCGGCGAACAGGCGCTGACCGCGCTCGCGCTCTTGTTCGGCGTCTTCCTCACCAACCCGGCGCCGATCTGCGTGCTCGACGAAGTCGACGCGCCGCTCGACGACGCCAACGTCGACCGCTTCTGCACGCTCTTGGAGGAAATCTCCGGTTCGGGCGGCACCCGCTTCCTGGTGGTGACCCATCACCGCATGACCATGGCGCGCATGGACCGGCTGTTCGGCGTGACCATGCAGGAGCGCGGCGTCTCCCAGCTCGTCTCGGTCGACTTGCAGAAGGCCGAGGAACTCCGCGACTCGGTCCTCGCCGCCTGAACTTTTGCGCTGTTCGGCCCCGCCGCGAAATCGTATATTCGCGAACGGAATCAATCTCCTTCCATGCAACCCTTGCGCCTTGACAGGGCCTTGGGCCGAAGCCTACGTTCCGCGCCGGTTCCGCTTCGGGCTTCACTTTGAGCCCGGGGGGCGCGGCGGTCCGGACGGGAAGCCTGTTCAT
>MIAC01000166.1:0-413 GCA_001830475.1 Rhodospirillales bacterium RIFCSPLOWO2_12_FULL_67_15 | reverse complement strand
GGGCGCGGGCCCGGCGGCGAGCCGCCGCAGACGGCGCTCGGCATCGCGTTGCGCGTCAGCGTCGAGCTGGTGGCGGCGGTGGCGGTCGGGGTCGCGATCGGTTGGCTGATCGATACGTGGTTGGATACGACCCCCTGGGGGCTGATCGTTTTCGTGTTCTTGGGCGGCATCGCCGGGATGCTGAACGTCTATAGACTGGCGAAGGGCTTTATTTCCGGGCCCGGCTATCGCAGAAACGACGACAAGGGCGGCGCGCCGCCCGCGGGCAAAAACTAAGGACGGCCGAAGTGGCGCAAGCGGGTCCCCTCGCCCAGTTCGAAATCAAGCCGCTGATCCCGATCAAGCTCGGGGGGCTGGACCTGTCTTTCACCAACTCGGCGTTCTTCATGACTTTGACGCTGATGACCGTGGTC
>MIAC01000165.1 GCA_001830475.1 Rhodospirillales bacterium RIFCSPLOWO2_12_FULL_67_15 | reverse complement strand
CCTGCTTCAGGTGCTTGACGCGGCCGAGGTCGTGAAAAACTTTTTCCTGCGCTTTCTCGCGCACCGAACAGGTATTGAACAGGATCACATCGGCCTGCTCCGGTTCATCGGTCACGGTCATGCCGTGCGCGGCGTTGAGCACCTCGGCCATCTTGTCCGAGTCGTAATCGTTCATCTGGCAGCCGAAGGTCTTGATGTAAAGCTTGGTGGGCACGTGCGCTACCTGCGTTGGTCGAGTTGCGTCTGTTCCTGCGGCGTCAGGATATAGATGCGGGCAATATCGCCGTGCATGTCGGTGGTGAATGCGACATCGGCGCCCGGCGGCAGCGCGCCATGCACGAGGGTGCGATTGTTCTGATCGTAAATGACGCCGCCCGGTGCGAGCCTGACCACTTTGCCGTTAAGCTCCACGTGGGGCAGCGCATGTGGCCTATCCCCGACGGTCGCGCGCTTCGCAGCGGCGGGCAGCGTGCGCAATTGCGCGTGGCCCGTTCCCGCGAGCAGCAAGCTCGCAACTATCAATAACCGCAGCAGGTTACGCATCGAACCAGGCCCGTAACTCATGATGTATACGAAACTCTTGTGAAATCAGTCCCCTGCATTATAACCGAGATGCCATGCCGGGCGCTTGCCAACCGGTTCGTACTCACTGACAATGCGCGCCATGACCCAACGCATATCGAGGCTCGAGAAGCTGCTGTTCAGGATGGAGGCGCAGGTCGCCTGCCTTGCCTGGGCGTTCCGGGAGATCGCCGACAAGCCCGGTATCGTGTTTGAAATGGGGCTCGGCCACGGCCGCACCTTCCACCACCTGCGGCAATATCTCCCCGATCGCAACATCTACGTGTTCGACCGCGAAGTCAATAGCTACCCCGACTGCACGCCGACGCCCGAGCGCATGATTGTGGGCGAGCTCGCCAGCACGCTGCCCGAGGCCGCGCGGCGCTTCGCCGGGCAGGTGGTGCTCGCGCATTCGGATATCGGCTCGTTTTCGCAGGAACACAACGCGGCGATGGCGGGCCTGGTGTCGGCGCACCTTGCGCTGGCGCTCGCGGAGGGCGCGCTCATCCTGTCGGACCTGCCGCTCGCCGTTCCCGGCACCACGCGCCTGCCGCTGCCCGCGGGCGCGCGCGAAGACCGCTACTACATCTATCGCTACTCGCCCAGAGCTCAGGCCGGCACGGGCAGGTAGCTTCGCACCGGCTCGCCCGCACCTCAATCCGCGTACGACGGGCCGGGCGCTGCGGGTGGGCTACAATCCGGCCAACGCTTGAACCCCAATCAGCCGGTTACCTCGCCGGGATCCGATAAATGCGGAGCATCCACCCCGGCCCGCGCTCGGCATGCCTTGCACGTTCCGCAAGCGAGGAACCCCGTCGTGGTGCGCACCGGCGTGCGGCAGGACCACGTGAGATCAAGGAGTTCGGGCGGTAGCAGGGCCGCGAGCGCTGCCTTCGGCGTCTCGAACACAGGGTAGACCCACTCGATTCTGGGTTCACCCAGTTTGCGCGCCCGGTAGCATTCGTACATGGCTTCGAAGAGGCGGCGCTGGCGTGCACAACGGTTGACGATATCCGTGTCGGTGGCGAGCGCTCCAACTGCGATACGATCGCAGCGCGGTGTGTCGATGGCCACCTGGCAGGCCACGTAAGCTATCGCCATCCAATCGATCGGGATCGCCTCGAGCCCGGAGAAATCGAGCGCCGACTCGGAATAACGGAAGGGGCGATAACGCCGGCGGCACACTTCGACGATGCGCTCGACGGCGACCCGCTCGGCCTCCGCGCGACCCTCGAGGTTGACCATATGGACGTGGTGGACCCGAAGCTCATCGACGGTTTGCGTGAGCAGCTGCAACAGCATGGCGGTGCTGTCCATGCCACCGGAGAACATCACGAGGGTGGTCACCGGGTCACCCACGGCCATGAGTCGGCAAACCGCGGGTCGGCATAATTTGCCCGCGGCGCTGAAGATCGGAGTGTCGGGTCCAACGAATTCAATACGCTGCAGCACGTCGACTCCGCGCCTTCGGCGTTGCGCTCAGTGCGAACGGGATTTTGCATCAACCTGCCAGACTGCCCGAACGAACCCGGGTTGCGTAATTTCACTCGTGTAGAGTACATTGCATAGGTATTATCGCTTATTTCATTCAACGTACGCTTCTATTACAGGGGAATGGAGGGTCGGCATGCCGCGGAAGCCGCGTAAGGAGAGCCGGGTACTCATCTACAGCCACGACACCTTCGGCCTCGGGCATCTGAGACGCTGCCGCGCAATCGCCCATGCTCTCGTCGGCCGGTACAAGGGCCTGTCCGTTCTGATCCTGTCCGGTTCGCCGATCATCGGCAGCTTCGATTTCAGGATGCGCGTGGACTTCGTCCGCATTCCGGGCGTGATCAAGCTGCGCAATGGCGCTTACACTTCGCTCGGCCTGCACATCGATGTCACTCAAACCCTGGCGATGCGCGCCTCCATCATTCGCCACACTGCCGATGCCTTCCGACCGGATGTATTCATCGTCGACAAGGAACCCCTGGGCCTGGGTGGCGAGGTGAAAGAGACGCTCGAGATGCTCAAGGCCCGGGGGACGCGTCTCGTGCTCGGACTTCGCGACGTCCTCGACGAGCCCAAGCTGCTCGCGCGGGAGTGGCGGCGCAAGCGGGCAGTACCTGCACTGCGCGACCTGTACGACGAGATCTGGGTCTACGGTTTGCGGGAAATCTACGACCCGCTCAAGGGGATCGCAGTACCCGCGGATGTGCGCGAGAAGATGACCTACGTGGGTTATCTGCCTCGCGATTTGCCGGTGCACGCAAGTACCCAGGCGCTCCCCCAACTGACCGGTCAGCCCTATCTGCTCGTCACGACCGGCGGCGGCGGTGATGGCGATCAGCTGATCGAAGCGGTACTGCGCGCCTATGAGTACGATAAAGCGCTGCCGTACGCGGCGTTGCTGGTCCTTGGACCGTTCATGGCGCCGGAATTGCGCGCCCGGTATCAGGAGCGCGCCGCGAAGCTCGGTCGGGTCGAGGCTATCACCTTCTACAGCCCCATGGAGATCCTGGTGGCGCGCGCAGTCGGGGTCGTGGCCATGGGCGGCTACAACACGTTCTGCGAAGTGCTGTCGCTCGACAAGCGCGCGCTCATCATTCCTCGCATCGTCCCGCGCCTGGAGCAGCATATTCGCGCGTCGTGGGCGGCAGAACTGGGACTGGTCAGCATGCTCACCGCGGACGAGAGCCTGGAGCCCTCGACGATGGCGGCGGCCCTGCGTGCCCTGCCGCAGCAGAAGGCCCCCTCCGAGGTGATCGTGCCGGGCTTGCTCGATGGTTCGGCGAACCTTGCGCGTCAGATCGCACCCTGGCTCGGCGGCGGCAAGTCGGCCCGGACCATCGATCGGCGAAGGATCAAGTGAACGCGCGATCCGGCAGTCGTGGCGGACGCGTAGGCATGGTTCTCAAAGGCTATCCACGACTGTCCGAAACCTTCATCGCCCAGGAGATCGCCGCGCTCGAAAAACGCGGCCTGGATATCCAGATCATTTCGATGCGGCGCCCGACGGACGAGAGTATCCATCCCGTCCATCGCGAGATCCGGGCGCCCCTGCTGTACCTGCCCGAGTACCTGCTGCGCGAACCGATGCGGGTGCTGCGCGCGTGGTGGCGTGCGCGCCAGTTCGCCGTGTACCGGCAGGTGCGCTCTCTCTGGCTGAAGGACCTGTTGCGCGACCCCACGCCGAGCCGGTTCCGGCGTTTCGGACAAGCGATGGTGCTCGCCTGCGAACTCCCGCCGGAAATCGCGCGGCTGCATGTCCATTTCCTGCATTCGCCAGCATCCGTGACCCGCTACGCGGCCTTGCTGCGCGGCCTGCCCTGGTCGGGATCCGCGCATGCCAAGGACATCTGGACGTCGCCCGAGTGGGAACTTCGCCAGAAGCTCGCCGCCTGCGATTGGCTCGTCACCTGCACTGAGGCGAACCGCGCGCACCTTGCCGCGCTCGCGCCGGAGGGCCGGGTCGAACTCGTATATCACGGCCTGGACCTCGCGCGGTTTCCTCCTCCGCCGCGCCAGCGCGCGGCGCGCGACGGACGCAACCCGGCCGACCCAGTGCTTATCCTTTCCGTGGGACGCATGGTGGAAAAGAAGGGGTTCGACGTGTTGCTGGCGGCGCTTGCGCGTCTGCCGGCGGCGTTGCACTGGCGCTTCATGCATGTCGGCAGCGGGCCGCTGCGCTCGGCTCTCGAAGCGCAGGCGAGGCGGCTCGGGGTCGCCGATCGTGTCACTTGGCGAGGCTCCCTGTCCCAGAACGAATTGCTGCCCGAGTATCAGCGCGCCGATTTGTTCGCGCTTGCGTGTCGGATCGCTGCCGACGGCGATCGCGACGGTTTGCCCAACGTGCTGGTGGAGGCACAAAGCCAGGCATTGCCCTGTGTTGCGACGATGGTATCAGCGATCCCGGAGCTAATACGCGACGGCAGCAGTGGTCTGCTGGTGCCGTCCGAGTCGCCGGAGGCTCTCGCGCGTGCCATCGAGTCCTTGATCCTGGATCCGGCGCGTCGCTGCCAGATGGCAGAGCGCGGCCGCGCACGGGTCGCCTCCGAATTCGACATCGACGACAATATCGGGCGCCTCGCCGTGAAGTTCGGCCTCGAGCACGCACCGCGTCCGGTGGCGCGCGTGGCGGCGAGCTAGCCGGTCCCGCGGCCATGCATATCGCGTTCTACGCTCCTCTCAAGTCCCCGACCCACGGCACGCCGTCGGGGGATCGGCGGGTCGCGGGCCTGCTTCTCGACGCGCTGCAGGCGTGCGGTCACCGGGTCGAGATGGTGTCGACCTTTCGCAGTCTCGATCGCGACGGAGACGCGGCTCGCCAGGCCGCGCTGCGCGACCAAGGGATCGCGCTCGCCGCGCAGCTCGCCGCGCAGTGGCAGTCGGGACCGCCGATCGGGCGCCCCGACCTCTGGTTCACCTACCACCTTTACTATAAGGCCCCCGACTGGCTCGGACCCAGGCTCAGTCGCCTGTTGAACATTCCCTATGTAATCGCAGAGGCTTCCCACTCGGCGAAGCGTGCCGGCGGGCCTTGGGCGATTGGTCACCAGGCGTGCGAGGACGCGATCCGGCAGGCAGCATTGGTGCTGTGCCCCTCGCGCGACGATATCCCCTCGATCGAACACCTGCTTGGCTCGGGCGAACGCGTAGTGCATCTGCCGCCGTTTCTCGAACCCTCGCCGTATCGTGCCGCCTGGGACGCGCGCGACGTGCACCGGACAAGTCTCGCGCGGCAGCATCGCGTCGACCAGGGTGAACCGTGGATCCTTGCGGCTGCGATGATGCGCCCCGGCGACAAGCTCGCTTCCTACCGTGAACTCGCCGCAACGCTTGCACACCTGCGCGAGGAGCGCTGGACGCTGCTGGTCGCCGGTGACGGTCCGGCCCGTGATGAGGTCGAGGCGGTGCTGGAAGGGGCCGTTCCGGGACGCATTCGATGGCTGGGTGAGCTCGGTGCGGCCGCGCTGGCGTCCACGTATGGCGCATGTGATCTTTTGCTGTGGCCGGCCGTCAACGAAGCCTACGGCATGGTCTTGCTGGAAGCACAGGCCGCCGGTCTACCTGTGGTGTCGTGCGGCGTGCGAGGGGTGCCCGATGTGGTACTCCATCAGCGCACCGGGCAGCTGGTTGCGGGCGGCGATACCCGTGCGCTTGCGGAGGCGACTCGCGGCCTGCTGCAAGATCGCGTGCGGCGCCAGCAGCTCGGCGCGGAGGCCGCGCGGTTCGTCGCTACCGAGCGCAGCACGGCAGTGGCGTCCTCGCATCTGGGCGGTTGCCTGGCCCGTGTGATGGGGGCGGAGAGGCGGCCGGTCGATGGGTGCTGACGAGCGGGCGCAAGAGGTGCGCGATCCTGCGCATTCGATCGGCGCGATGACGATGTCGCCGCGGCCGCGCGTATTCCTTTACGTCCAGCATCTGCTCGGTATCGGCCACCTCAAGCGGGCGCTGACGCTCGCGCGCGCGCTGCAGGCCCGGGGATTGCGGGTGACGCTGGCAAGCGGCGGATTCGAAGTCCCGGGCTTGGCGGCAGAGGAGATCGACGTGGTGCAGCTGCCGCCTACGGGTGCGGCCGATGTCACGTTCAGGTCGTTGCTCGACGCCGCCGGAAAACCGATCGACGACGCCTGGCGCCGGGCACGCTGCGAAGCGCTCCTGAACGCCTATCATCGCGTCGATCCGCAGGTGCTGATCGTCGAGCTGTTTCCCTTCGGCCGACGGCAGATGCGCTTCGAGATCCTCCCCCTGCTGGAAGCCGCCGCCGTGGCGCAGCCAAGACCGCTGATCGTGTCGTCGGTTCGCGACATCGTCGGCGGTGGTCAGCGCGACGCGGCGCGGCAGCGCGAAACGCTCGCCCTCGTGGAGCGCTATTTCGACCAAGTCATGGTGCATGGCGACCCATCGCTGATTGCCTTCGGTCGCAGCTTCGGCCTTGCGGATGAGTTGGGTGCGCGCCTGCATTACACCGGTTACGTCGTGGATCGTGCCGCGAGCGTCGGTAGTGATCCGGCCGCGGGCCGCGATGAGGTCATCGTTTCCGCGGGCGGCGGCGCAGTCGGCCGGACGTTGCTCGAAACCGCGCTGCGGGCGCGTCACCGCACACGGCTGGCGCAGCGAATCTGGCGGGTACTGACGGGCGTCAACGCGCCGGCGCAGGAGTTTGCGGCGATCGAGCTGCTCGCCGCGCAGGAAGGGCAGGGACGCGTGATCGTCGAGCGCACGCGCGATGACTTCGTTACTCGATTGGCCAACTGTGCCGTCTCGGTCAGTCAGGCGGGTTACAATACCGTCATGGAGTTATTGGGGGAGAATGCGCGTGCCGTCGTCGTACCGTTCGCTGCAGGCGCCGAGACCGAGCAGTCGCTGCGCGCCGGGTTGTTGGCCGAGCGCGGCCTGCTGCATGTGGTCGAGGAGTCACACCTCAGCCCCGAAACGCTGGCCCAAGCGATCGATCGCGCCGCCACGCACCAACGTCGGTCTGGGTCCGCGCTTGACTTGAACGGCGCCCAGCGCAGCGCAGAGCTGATCGCGCGCTGGGTCGAAGAGTGTCGACGGTGACCTCGGCGCCTTGGCGCGAGTTCGGCGATGAACTCGATCGTTGGCGCGATGCCGGCCGCATCGCCGACTTCTGGTGGCGCGACGATGATGCTGCGCATCCCACGGCCTCCCTGGCTCGTCTCGCGTCGCTGTCCGGCCGTTGTGGTGTGCCGCTCGCGCTGGCCGCCATTCCAGCGGACGCGGAGGAGGCGATCTTTTCGGACCTTCCGGAGACCGTCGAAGTGCTGCAGCATGGCGTCGATCATTGCAATCGGGCGCCCGAGGGTGCCCGGGCCTGCGAATTTCCGAGTGGCGCGCACGTCGACTCCGCACTGGCTCGTCTCGCAGGCGGGCGCGCTCGATTGCAGCTGCTGGCAGGGGCGCGATTGCTCCCGGTGCTCGTGCCGCCATGGAATCGATTCGCCCCCGAGCTGATCGGCATGCTGCCCAGTCTGGGAATTTGCGGATTCAGCAGCTTCTCTGCGCGACCCGCAGCCGAACTGGTACTCGGCGTGCGCCAGGTGAACACTCATGTGGATCTGATCGCGTGGCGGCGCGGGCGGGTATTCGTCGGTGAGGCCAAGGCGCTCGCCGAAGCGGTCGAACACCTGCGCGCACGCCGGGAGAATCGTGTCGATCCCGGCGAGCCGACCGGCTGGCTCACGCACCATGCCTTGCACGACGAACCGCTCTGGTCATTCCTCGATCGCCTGTTTCGGTTCACGGCATCCCATGGCACGGTGCGTTGGCTGCGCGCGGTTGACGTCTTTCACGTGGTGGCTGGCGCATGACGCGCCTGCATCGCTATGGTCGACGCGCGATTGTCATCGGCTATGCGCGTACAGCGCTCGGCCTGTCCTGTACTTTGCTGCCCCTCGGGGTCATGCAGCCCGCGCTGTGGGTGGGTGTGGCACTCACCGTGGGCGCGACGCTGTTTCTGATCGACGGCGCGAGATGCGCCGGGCGCCACGCGATGAAACTGGTCGTCGACGATGCCGGGATCCGCGTGCTCGGATTATTCGGCGTCACGATCGGCTGGGACCGCCTGCGTGCGGTCGAGCTCGCCTACTACTCCACGCGTCGCGACCGCGGCGCCGGTTGGATGCAACTGGTGATCCGCGGCCCGGGCAAGGCGATCCGCGTCGACTCGGACATCGACGGTTTCGATCGGATCGTGGCCACCGCATCGCGCCGGGCGCTGCAGCTCGGGCGGCCGTTCCACGAACGCACCCGCATCAATCTTGCATCGCTCAGCATCGATGTCGGCGGCGCGGCAGGTTACGCGCCGGGCACTGTCGTTCGAGGAGCAGACGGTGCCTGATCTGCTGCGCGTGCGCGACCTGCGGGTCCATCTGGACGTCGACGCCGGCATCGTGAAAGCGGTCGACGGTGTGTCGTTCCGCGTTCCTCAAGGGCGCACGGTGGCCCTGGTCGGTGAATCGGGGTCCGGAAAGTCGGTCGTCGCCCAGACCATCATGGGCATCTTGCCGCGCATCGCCCGCATCGTGAGCGGGGAGGTGGTGTTCATGGACCCGTCCCGGCCCGGGTCGGAGATCGACATCGCGCGGCAGGACCCGGATGGCGCCGTGCTGCAGGCGATTCGAGGCGGGCGCATCTCGATCATCTTTCAGGAGCCGATGACCGCGCTTTCCCCGCTGCACACCATCGGCAACCAGATCGGGGAAGTCATCGCGCTGCATCGCGGGCTCGGATCGGCGCAGAGACGCGAGGCGGTCATCGAGATCCTGCGTCTGGTGGGGTTCAAGGACCCCGCCCACGCGGAACACGCCTACTCGTTCGAGCTCTCCGGCGGACTGCGCCAGCGTGCCATGATCGCGATGGCGCTGGTCTGCCACCCGGCGATGCTGATCGCGGATGAACCGACGACCGCCCTGGACGTGACCATCCAGGCCCAGATCCTGCAGCTGATCCAACAGCTGCAGGGCGAGCTGCAAATGGCGATGCTGATGATCACCCACGATCTGGGCATCGTCGCCAACATGGCGGACGAGGTCGTGGTGATGTACAACGGGCGCGTGATGGAGGCCGGTTCGGTCGAAGACATCTTCAGCGCACCCAGGCACGCGTACCTCAAGGCACTGATGCGCGCCGTGCCTCGATTCGATATGGCACCCGAAGAGCGGCTGACGCCAATTCGGGAAATCGAGGTCGACACCAGCCGCCTGGTGTCCGCGGGACCGCGGCCGGGCGCGGGTGACAGCGAGGAGCCATTGTTGCGTGTGCGGGGTTTGAGCAAACGATTCAGTACGCGCCGCCGCGGACTGTTCGGCGCCAGGCCCGGAGCGCAGGTCGTCGCCGTCGCCGACGTGAGCTTCGATATCGGCGCCGGTGAGTGCCTCGGGCTCGTTGGCGAGTCGGGTTGCGGAAAAACCACCACGGCGAGAATACTGCTGCGTTCGGTTGCACCCGACAGCGGCGAGATCACCTACAACACGATGGGCGAGGCGCGCGACGTGCTGGCGCTCGAGGGCGAAGCGCTGTTCGCTTACCGGCGCCAGGTGCAATTCGTGTTCCAGGACCCGTTCGCGTCGCTGGATCCGCGCATGAGCGTGCTCGACGTCATTGCCGAACCTCTGGTCATCCACGGGATCGGCGACGCGGACGAACGCTACCAGCGGGTGAAGGAAATCATGACCTTGGTGGGGCTCGATATCCGCTTCATGCGCCGTTATCCGCACAGTTTCTCCGGCGGTCAGCGCCAGCGCATCGGCATTGCCCGAGCCCTGGCGCTGAGCCCGAACCTGCTGATCTGCGACGAGCCGGTATCGGCGCTCGACGTTTCGGTTCAGGCTCAGGTGCTCAATTTGCTGCGCGACCTGCGCAAGGCCCTCAACCTGACCTACCTTTTCATTACGCACAACCTGGCGGTCGTGCATTACATCGCGGACCGGATCGCCGTGATGTGCGCCGGACGCATCGTGGAGACCGGCACCCGCGACGCCCTGTTCGCTAATCCGGTCCATCCGTACACCAAGGCGCTGCTCGCCGCCGTCCCCCATCCGGATCTGGCGCGCAGGCTCGATTTCGACGCGCTCATGGACGGCAGAGCCTCCGATCCGCTGGCATGGTCCGAGGTGTTTCGCGTGGGATCGGATGGTCCCGACCTGGTCGATATCGGCGGTGGTCATTGGGTGCGCGCTCGACCCAGCGCGGACGCCGCGGAGTTGCGCCCTTGAGCGCGACACTGCGCCGGCGATGCCCGCAGGGCGTGATATTGACGCTGATCGTCGGCACGTGGCTGGTCTTGCGCAGCACGATCGGGGTGGCTGGCGTGGCGATGGTAGAGACCGAGTCACTTATCGCCGACGTGAAGGCGGGCCGGCTGCCGCCGATCGGCAAGCGGCTGCCGGACGTTCCCATGACCAGCGTCCCGGACCACCAGGTCATCCAACTTGGCAAGCACGGCGCCACGCTACGCACGCTGATCGGACGTGCGCGCGACGTGCGCCTGTTGTTCGTCTACGGGTATGCCCGCCTGGTCGGGTACAACCAGAACCTGGAACTCGTGCCGGACATCCTGGCGCGTGTCGACGTGCGCGACAACCGGGAATTCACCCTGCATCTGCGCAAGGGACATCGTTGGTCGGACGGTCATCCGTTCACCGCCGAGGATTTTCGTTACTACTGGGAAGACGTTGCCAATAATCGGGAGTTGAATCCGACCGGCCCACCGAGCGACCTGATCGTGAACGGCGAGCGGCCAGAATTCGGGGTGATCGACGCGGCCACGGTACGATACCGCTGGACGCAGCCGAATCCCGATTTCCTTGCGCGGCTGGCGGGTGCGTCGCCGCTCCTGATCTACCGTCCGGCACACTACCTGAAGAAGTTCCACGTTAGATACTCGAAGAGTCTGCTTGCGCGCACGCACGCAGGCAACCGGCTGCTCAGCTGGGCGCGACAGCACAACAACAAGGACAACATGTACCGGTTCGACAACCCCGACCTGCCCACGCTGCAGCCCTGGTTTAACACCGTGAGGCCGCCGGCGGACCGGTTCGTAGCCGTGCGTAACCCCTACTTCCACCGCGTCGACGGCGCGGGGCGGCAATTGCCCTACATCGATCGGGTCGAGCTGGTGATCGCGGATGACAAGCTGATCGCGGTGAAGGCGGGCACCGGCGAGTCGGATCTGCAGGCGCAGGCGCTGGATTTCAAGGACTACACGTTTCTCAAGAAGAACGAGAAAGGCCGTGGCTACCGGACATTGCTCTGGCGTTCCGGCATTGGGTCACAGTTGGCGCTCTATCCCAATCTGAACGTCAATGATCCGGTCTGGCGCAAGCTGATGCGCGACGTTCGCTTTCGGCGCGCGCTCTCGCTCGCCATCGATCGATCGCTGATCAACCAGGTGCTGTATTTCGGCTTGGCGACCGAATCCAACAATACGATGCTGGCCGAAAGCGCTTTGTTCGAGGCGCGCGACCAGAGCCTTTGGGCGAGCTACGACCGGGAAGCGGCGCAGCGGCTGCTCGATGAGATCGGACTCAAGCGTGCGTTGGGCGGCGTGCGCCGGCTGCCCGACGGCCGTCCGCTGGAAATCATCGTCGAGTCGGCAGGGGAGGGCACGGAGGATACCGACATCCTGGAGTTGATCCGCGAAACCTGGCGCGAGGTCGGCATCAAATTGTTCGTCAAACCGTCGCAAAGGGAGGTTTTTCGCAACCGGATCTTTTCCGGCGAAACCATGATGTCGGTTTGGAAAGGGCTGGACAATGCGGTGGCAACCGCGGAGATGAGCCCGGAGGTACTCGCACCATCTTCGCAGCAGCAGTTGCAGTGGCCGAAGTTCGGCCAGTTCTACGAGAACAGCGGCAACCAGGGCGCAGCACCCGACATACCGGAAGTGCGGGAACTGGCGGATTTGCTCTCGGAATGGCGCAATGCCGCCAGCAACGACGAGCGCGCCGCGGTGTGGCGCAGGATGCTGCGCATTCACGCCGAGCAACAGTTCGTCATCGGCACCGTGAATAGGATTCCACAACCGGTCGTGGCGAGCACGACGCTGATGAACGTACCGACCAGCGAGCTCTACAGTTGGGAGCCGGGCGCCTATTTCGGCATGTTCCGGCCGGACTTGATGTGGTTCAAATGAACAGCGGGCAGCGCGGACCATTGGGCGCATCGCGGCGCAACTCCGGACCATGTTGAACTATACGATTAGACGCATCCTGATCATGATCCCGACATTGCTCGTGATCAGTCTGCTGACGTTCACCATCATCAAGCTGCCCCCCGGCGATTTCCTGTCGAACCAAATTGCCGAGCTGCAGAGTCAGGGCGACCGCAGCGCCCTCGAAAGGGCCGCGTTTCTGCGCAAGCAATACGGTCTCGACCGCCCCTTCATCGAGCAATATGCGACCTGGGTCGGGATCTGGCCTGGGGAGCGGGGGTTCTCCGGTTTGCTGCAGGGCGACTGGGGGTGGTCGTTCGAATACAACCTGCCGGTCGGTGAGGTGGTCGGCGACCGTCTGATACTTACCTTCATCCTCAACTTCTCCGCCATCCTGTTCACCTGGCTGGTGGCTTTTCCCATCGGCGTGTATTCGGCGACTCGCCAGTACAGCTGGGGAGACTACGGACTCACGCTGCTCGGCTATGTCGGTCTGGCGACGCCCAGCTTTCTGCTGGCGCTGGTGCTGATGTATTTCGCCAACGTGCACTTCGGCATGAGCATCGGCGGCATCATGGACCCGCAGTACCTGGGACAGCAGTGGTCCTGGGACAAGGTCGCGTCGGTCCTCAAGCACCTCTGGATCCCGGTGATCGTGATCGGAACCGCCAGCACCGCGGGCATGATCCGCAGGCTGCGCGCCAATCTGCTCGACGAACTGCAGAAGCAGTATGTCGTGACAGCCAGGGCCAAGGGCGTGCCGCGCCTGCGCCTGCTCATCAAGTATCCGCTGCGAATGGCGCTGAACCCGTTCATCGCGGACATCGGCAACCTGCTTCCGAGCATCGTTTCCGGGTCGGCCATCGTCGCGGTGGTGCTCTCCCTTCAGACCGCCGGCCCGATGCTGCTCAGTGCGCTGCGGAGCCAGGACCAGTATCTGGCGGGCTCGTTCCTGATGTTCATGTCCCTGTTGACCGTCTTCGGGATGTTCATCTCCGATCTGCTGCTGGCGGCGCTCGACCCGCGCATCCGGTTGTCTGGTGGTTCGGTCAAATGAGCACGGCGCCGAGCGGGGACGGCAAGCTGGAGCATTTCGTCTCTCCGGAGCCGTTCGCGCCGCACGAGGACGAGCAGCTTACCCGCGAACAGGAACGGTTCTACCGCGCGTCACAATGGAAGGTGATGTGGTGGAAGTTCCGTCGCCACCGCGTGGCGGTCATCGCCGCGGTTATTCTGGCGCTGTTCTACGCATCCACGCTGGTCAGCGAACTGATCGCGCCGTACGGTGTCGCCACCCGCAACATCACGCACATCTACGCGCCGCCGCAGGAACTGCGCCTGTTTCACGAGGGTCGCTTGGTCGGCCCCTTCGTCTACGGTTACGACATGCAGCTCGACATGGACGCGCTGATTCGACGATACACGCCGAATACCGGCCAGGTGCAGCCGCTGCGTTTCTTCTGTCGCGGCGACGCGTATCGCTTCTGGGGCCTGGTCGAGGCCAACGTCCACCTGTTCTGCCCGGCGCAGGGCGGTACGGTGTTTCTCATGGGGACCGACCGCCTGGGCCGCGACCTGTTCTCGCGCATCGTCTACGGCACGCGCATCTCGCTCACCGTGGGCCTGCTGGGGATCATCGTGAGCTTCACGATCGGAATCACGCTCGGGGGTATATCCGGCTATTTCGGCGGCCGGATCGACACTCTCATCCAGCGGTTCATCGAGATGGTGAGCTCCTTTCCGGAATTGCCCCTGTGGATGGCACTTTCGGCGGCACTTCCGGTGAACTGGAGCCCGATCCTGGTTTACTTCGGCATCACCATCATCCTCGGGCTGTTGGACTGGCCGGGGCTTGCTCGGGCGGTGCGGTCCAAGCTGCTGGCGCTGCGCGAGGAGGACTTCGTCACCGCGGCGGTGCTGATGGGCGCTGGCCCGGGGCGCGTCATCGGCCGTCATTTGCTACCGAGCTTCACCAGCCATCTGATCGCTTCGGCGACGCTATCGGTGCCGGGCATGATCATGGGCGAGACGGCGCTGTCGTTCCTCGGCTTGGGCCTGCGTCCTCCCGTGACCAGTTGGGGCGTTCTGCTCAACGAAGCGCAAAACATCAATGTCGTCGCGCTGTACCCGTGGCTGATGCTGGCCGGCGTGCCTGTGCTGATCGTGGTGCTCGCGTTCAACTTCATGGGTGACGGCCTGAGGGACGCGGCGGATCCCTACAGTAGCGCCACGAAGTAAGGGCGCGGCCGGGGGCGCGCCCGCCCGCACACCTGCTGCTGCTGGAGTGCGAACGCGCTAGAATGGTCGCCGAAAGGGGAGATTCTATCGATGGAACATAGCCTGTTCGGTTTCATACTGCGCTACAGCAAGCGGGAGCAGATCGCTATCGTGCCCCTGGTGGTGGCGTCAATGGTGGTCTATTTCTTCTCGCTCGATTTGCCGAAGATCATCATCAATGAAGCGATCCAAGGCCGCAGTTTCACGACCCCTGGCGCAACGGCGCCGCTGTTTCGGCTGCAATTCGATTGGCCCGGGTTTCTCGGCGGGGGCACGCTCACGCTGTTCGACGGATTCTCGCTTGAGCGTGTACCATTTCTGCTTGCGCTGAGTGTGGTCTTTCTCGGCCTGATCGTCGTGAACGGACTGCTCAAGGTCCGCATCAACACGATGAAGGGCTGGATGGGCGAACGCATGCTTCGCCGGCTGCGCTTCATTCTGTTCGATCGGATGCTGCGCTTTCCGCTGCCGCGTTTCCGGCGCGTCAAGTCGGCCGAAGTCGCGACCATGATCAAGGACGAAGTCGAACCCCTGGGCGGCTTCATCGGCGAGGCGCTGATCACACCGCTGTTTCTCGGTGGCCAGGCGATCACTGCGGTGATCTTCATTCTCGTCCAGCATGCGATGCTGGGCATGATCGCGGTATTCGTGGTAGTAATTCAGGCGGTGCTGATCCCGCGCCTGCGCCGCCGCCTCCTGGTGCTCAGTCGGCAGCGCCAGCTCGGGGGGCGCCAACTCGCCGGACGCATCAGCGAGTGCGTCGACGGGATCGTGGAAATTCACGCGAACGACACCTCGAATTACGAGCGCGCCGAGATCTCGTCGCGTCTCGGGGTCCTGTTGCAGATCCGGCTCGAGCTTTATCAGCGCAAGTTCTTCATCAAGTTCATCAACAACTTCCTCTCGCAGGTGACGCCGTTCCTGTTCTACGCGCTCGGTGGCTACCTGGTCATCGTCGGACGCCTCGACATCGGTGCCTTGGTCGCCGTGATCGCCGCGTACAAGGATCTTCCCTCGCCCGTGAAGGAGCTGATCGACTGGGACCAGGAGCGCCTGGACGTCTCGATGAAGTACGCACAGGTGGTCGAACAGTTCACCGCCGATGATCTGCTTGCGGAGAAACGCCAGCAGCCGCTTCCGGCGCCCGCGCTGCCGGCTGCCGGAAGCGTCAAGGTTTCCAATCTCACCCTGACCGGCGACACCGGCGACGAGCTCGTCGCCTCGGTATCGTTCGAGATTCCCTTGACGCAGCATGTCGCCCTGCTCGGCGACCACCGTGGCGGGGGCAGCGAACTCGCGCAGATGATTGCCGCCCTGGTCGTCCCGACCCATGGCACGGTGTCGGTCGGGAGTATCGACGTGACCGGCGCGCCGGAGGCCGTCAACGGACGCGCGCTCGGTTACGTGGGTAACGCTGCGTATCTGTTTCCCACGACGGTTCGCGAGAACCTGCTCTACGGTCTCAAGCATTTCCCGTTGCGCGAAGCGCGCTACGCCGCGGACCAGGCCGCCGAGCACGGGCGGGAACAGCGAGAGGCGGAGCGCTCGGGCAACAGCATGCTCGACATCAAGGCGGACTGGATCGACTACACGGCGGCCGGGGCCGACAACGAGGAGGGACTGGACGCGCGTATCGACGAGATTCTGCGTACCGCCGGCCTGGAGGAAACCATCCTCGCGTTTGGACTGCGAAGCGCGCCGGATCCGGCCCGCTACCCGGGAATGGTCGAGCGCGTGATCCGCGCGCGCGCGGCGTTGGCCGAACTTTCCTCCGCGACGGACCTCCAGGGTTTGGTGGAACGGTTCGATCCGGAGCGCTACCTCGGCAACGCGACGCTCGCCGAGAACCTGCTCTTCGGCACATCGGACGACGCGTCGCTCAATGCCGACAACATGGCGGGCAACGCCTACGTTCGTCGAGTGTTGAGGGAGACCGGGCTCGAGGACGACTTGCTCGAGGCCGGACGGAAGGTGGCCGAAACGATGGTCGAACTGTTCAGCGGACTGCCCCCTGAGCACGAGATGTTCGAGCGATTCAGCTTCATCCGCCCGGATGATCTCGGGTATTTCAGGGAACTGCTCGCGAGGGTGTCGGGGGGCGAGTCGGAGCGGATCGAAGAGGCGGACGGCACGCGCTTGCTCGCGCTGACATTCAAGCTGATTACATCGCGGCACCGCCTCGGCCTGATCGACGAAGCGATGCAGGCGCGGCTGCTCGAGGCGCGCCGCCATTTCGCGCGGCACCTTCCCGCGGAACTGCGCGGAACAGTGCAGTTCTTCGATCCGCTGGCCTACAACAGCGCCGAATCGCTGCAGGACAACATTCTGTTCGGCAAGGTCGTCACGACGCAGGCAGGCGCAGCGGCGCGCATCGCCCAGTTGCTGCGCGAAATGCTGGATGCGCAGGGGCTGCGCGAACTCGTGATACGCATCGGGCTCGAGTACGGCGTCGGGGTGGGCGCAACGCGGCTGACGATCGACGACCGCCAACGGGTAGCGATTGCACGTGCGCTGCTCAAGCGGCCCACCGTGTTGGTTCTGGACGAAGCCGTGGCCGTGCTCGATCTGGCGGCGCAGAGGCGCTTCGTCACCAGCCTGCTCGAACATCGCAAAGGGCAGTGCGTGATCTGGGCACTGCGACAACTCGAACTCGGCGAACTTTTCGATCACGTGGTCGTGATGCAGGAAGGCCGATTGGTCGAGCGCGGGCGCTTTGAGCACCTCCGCAGCAGCGGCGGTGTTCTGCAGAAACTCTTAGGTTCGAATTCAGGGGGCTGATCATGAGCATCGACAATGAAGTGGAATTGCTGCGGCGCTATCCGATCTTCAGGAAGATCGACCTTGCGATGCTCAAGCTGTTGTGTTTCAGCAGCGAGCGGCTGAGTTACGAAAAGGACCAGGTGATCTTCAACGCCGGAGACCCGGGCGATTCCGCCTACGTCCTGATCGAGGGGCATGCGGAGGTCACGGTGCCGACCCCCTTGGGGCCGCTCAAAGTGGCCACGCTCGGTCCGCGCGACATCCTCGGCGAGATCGCGGTCTTTGGCGACGTGCCCAGAACAGCGACGGTCACGACATTGTCGCGGGTCGTGGCGCTGCGCATCGCGAAGGATCATCTCATCGGCGTCGTTCGGCAGAATCCGGACGCGGCGCTCGAATTGATCGGAATCCTGGCCGCGCGGCTGGCCAGAACCACGGCTCAGCTCAGGGGCGCCGCGCCATCGGTGCCGAACTGACCGTGCTTCGCCGGCGGGCTTGGTCGCGGGAGGCGCGTGCGGTTCATTCCGGCTCGGGCGTGTAGAGCACCACCCGGTGGCTGTATCCTCGGATCTCGGCGTCAACGACCTTGCGCAGCCGTGTGCGGTTGCATCGATCCGCGGTCCCGAAACACGCGTCGCGCCGACGCCGCCGCTGCGGGTCGGATTGGAGCATTTCGTGCGCTGGGATCTGGCGTATTACGGAGCGTCCCGAGGCTGGTCGTTCCCGTTTCGATCCAGCCGGTAGATTCCAACGTCCCACGCGATTCCCGCTGCGCTGCTCTCGACCCGGACCCGGTCGAGTCGCGGCAGGCCGGACCGCTCGACGGCGTTCCAGACGAAGTCGACCCTCTTGCGCCAGTTCGGTTTGCGTTCGTTCGGCACGACGAGCGACAAGATCAGTGCCTTGGCCGACCGGGTCTCTCGTGAGATGCGCTGCAGTGGGCCGACCGGATCGTCGAGAAAATACAGCGCCTCCGCGCAGACGATGGCGCCGAAGTCGCGTGCCGGCGGATGGTAGTCCTCGATCGAGCTGACGACCGTCTCGACCGGGATCGCGCTGTGCGGCAAGCGGCTCAGTGCCGTCGGGGACAGATCGACGGCGATATAGCGCGTGACGTCCTCCGGGCGCAGCCACAAGAGCTGATGGCCGCGACCGCAACCCAGGTCGATCATCTCCCCCGGGGCATGCTGGGAGACTAGGCAGGAGATCACCGCATGCCGCAATTGTTCGTGGGGCCGGTCGAGGAAGTCGAGGCACCGGTCGGTGTACTCCTGTTCCCAGTCGCGGGTATTTTTGCTCATCGTATCCAGTCGGTAGAAAGGTCACCGGGGTCCGCCCGGCGGGCGCACCGTCGATTCTTGCGGGAAACAAACCTACTCCAACAGCAAGTGGCTTGCAAGCACCAGCCTTCTGCAACGGGGGTATGAGTCTGAACGTACCGCTGTGATCGATCATGATGCGGGGCATGGTGATCGATACGAAAGACGCAATGCTGCAAACTCTCGATCCGGGGCGCGCGGTTCGCGAGCGGCACCACCACAGAGACGTGGTTGCTGTCATTCGGCTTCAGTTAAGAGATGCTCATGAACGATGCCAAGAGCAGCCCGGTCACGTCGCGCGCGCCAAGGCTGTACGCGCGCAAACCAGGCTGGCCTGGCATCGATCGGATTTGTATCTGCTTGCCCCGCCCGTGCCGCGCAAAGGCTAAGGGGTTAGCACTTACTCGGCGCTAACCCCTTGTTATTTATGGTGGGAGTCAGGCTACCGAATAGTCATCGGCAACCCGCATGAATACTAGCAGTGCTACGTCATAGCAGTGGCAGTTGCCCCCAGAGTTGCCCCCGCGCACCACCCGTTACCTCACGCTCGGACCCCATGACGCGCACGCGATGACTACCTACCCCTTCACCTTCACCTTCTCCTGCCAGCGCTTCCAGCCTTCACGTAGAGCCTTTAGCGCCCGCATTTTGCCCTTGGGTGTCTTTGGTCCAGTGGATAGTCCGCCGTGATAGCGGCAGCGCAGCTTGCCGTTCTTGCACTTGAATACCTCACCCCTGATCTTGCACGGCGTTCCCTTCCGGGTCTTGGCGAGGCAGCGCCCCTCCGGATAGAGGTCACGCAAGAACAGTCCATACATGCGCGCCATGTGCCTACCATCGTTCCCTTACTTCGCCTTGTCGGTGCTGCGCTGCGCGAGCCGCTCGTTTCTTCCATCGCCTTAGACGGCGCACCGCCTTTGCCTTGATCTTCTCGATCCTCTCGCGCATAAATTCCGACGAATCGCCGCCGTGCTGCTGACAGTAGCCGTTTGCATAGACAGTCCGATGCCGGCATGGTGTCCCGGCCTTTGTCACCGCTTTGCAGACACCGGCGAAGGTGTAGCCTACGCCGGCCATT
>MIAC01000164.1 GCA_001830475.1 Rhodospirillales bacterium RIFCSPLOWO2_12_FULL_67_15 | reverse complement strand
CGCCGAGCGGCACGACGTGGATCGGCACCTTTCCTTCCAATCCCGCCTCGCGCAGCTTGCGCTTCAGGATCGAGACCGCGAACGGGGTCGCGAAGACCGGGCAGCCGAGCCGCTCCCACAGGTACGGCACCGCGCCGAGGTGATCTTCGTGGGCGTGCGTCAGCACCAGGCCGAGCAGGCGCCCGCGCCGCTCGGCGATGAACGCCGGATCGGGCATGACGACCTCGACGCCGGGCACGCTGCCGTCGCCGAAGGTGACGCCCAAATCCACCATCAGCCATTGATGGCCGTCGGGCGGCGGGCCGTAGCCGTAAAGGTTCAGGTTCATGCCGATCTCGCCCGCGCCGCCAAGCGCGACGAAGGCCAGCTCGGAGGCCGGGCGCGGCGTTTTGGCCGGGCTCATCGGCCCTTCTTGGCGTTCAGCCGGTAGACGGCATAGAGCCCGCGCAGCGTGAGATCGAGGTCCGCGCGCTTGATGCAGGCGGTCGCGTCGGCGAACAGCGGCGCCAGGCCTCCGGTCGCGATCACGTCCATGTCCGCGCCGTACTCCTTGCGGATGCGCTCGACCAACCCCTCGATCATGGCGACGTAGCCCCAGTAAATGCCGGATTTCATCGCCGAGACGGTCCCGGTGCCGATGACGCGCTCGGGCCGGCCGATGGCGACGCGCGGCAGTTTGGCCGCCGCCATGTGCAGCGCCTCGGCGGAAAGGTTCACGCCCGGCGCGATGACCCCGCCGCGATAGTTGCCGTCGCCGTCGATCACGTCGAAGGTGGTGGCGGTGCCGAAATCGATCACGATCAGCGGCCCCTGGTAGGTTTCCCGCGCCGCCACCGCGTTGACCAGGCGATCGGCGCCGACTTCGTCGGGATGTTCGACCAGGTTCTCGATGCCGAGCTCGACGCCGGGTTCGCCGACGATCATGGGGTCGCAGTTGAAATACTTGCGGCACATGGTCTTGAGGCTGAACAGCACCGCCGGAACCACGGTCGCGACGATGGCGCTCCGGATGTGCGCGGGCTCGATCCCGGCGAGCCGCATCAACTGCATGAGCCACAGGCCGAATTCGTCGGCGGTGCGGTTGTGGTCGGTGGAGGAGCGCCAGTCGCCGCGCCGCACGCCGTCGTCGCCGAAGACGGCGAAGACGGTGTTGGTGTTGCCGCAGTCGATGGCGAGAATCATCGGGGTTCCCTATCGCCGCGGGCGAAGAAAACGTCCCCGGCGGAAATGCGACGGATCGGGCCGTCGGCAAGCCGAAGCGCCAGCGTGCCGTCGTCCTCGAGCGCGTCAAAAATGCCGCGCACCGTCTCGCCCTCGATCCGGACCGATATCGGCGCGCCGACGCCGCGCAAGTGGCGCCGGTAAGGTTCCAGCACGGCCGCAAGGCCCCCGTCAAGCCAACGCGCGCGCCATCGAGCGAAGGCGGCGACATAGGTTTCGAGCGCTTGGGCCGGCTGGGGCGGCGGATAGCCCTCGGCGGCAAGCGAAGTGGCGGGAAATTCCGTTCCTTCGGGATGACTCGCGAGATTGATCCCGGCGCCCACCACCACCCATTCGGGAATTTTCTCGCTGCCGTTGGCGCGGGATTCGAGCAGCACCCCCGCGATCTTGCTTGCGCCGAGAAGAACGTCGTTCGGCCATTTGAGCGCGACATCCCGCCCGCCCCATGCGATGAGCGAATCCCGGATCGCAAGCGCGGCGGCGAAGCCGAGACCGGCGATCTCGCCGAGCGGCCGGCCGGGCCGGAGCAGGATCGAGCTGTAGAGGTTCCCGGGCGGCGAAATCCACCCGCGCCCGCGCCGGCCCTTGCCCGCCCGTTGTTCGAGCGCCCAGACCACGAGACCGTCGGGAGCGGCGTCCGGGCTTTCGCCGCGGCGTTTCGCTTCCTCGTTCGTGCTCTCGGTCGAAGTCAGGGCGACGAGCGCGAAGCCGGCGGGGAGGCGCGGAGCGGCCGTCATTCCACGAGCAGAGCCTTGGCCGCGGCGGCTGCCGCCTTGAGCACCGGCCCGGGGCCGAGGAAGAAGAGGATGACGAGCGCGCTCGCCGCCCACGCGATCCAGGCCACTTCGGGGCGCAAGGTCCGGTCGAGCGCCTCGCCCGGCTCGTCGAAATAAGCGACGCGGACGATGCGGATGTAATAGAAGGCGGCGATGACGCTGGTGAGGAGGCCGACGGCCGCGAGAACGAACATCTTCGCCTCGACCGCGGCGAGAAAGACGTAGAGTTTGCCGAAAAATCCGGCGAGCGGCGGAATCCCCGCCATCGAGAACATCAGCACCCCGAGCGCGGCGGCGAAAAGCGGATGCGTGCGCGCGACCCCGGCAAGCTCGGAGATCGATTCCACGTTCCGCCCGCCCCGGCGCATCCCGAGGATGCAGGCGAACGTGCCGAGATTCATCACCAGATAAATGGCGAGATAGACGAGCATTCCGCGGATGCCGTCCGCGTCCGCGACCGCGAGACCGACAAGGGCGTAGCCGACGTGGCCGATGGAGCTGTAGGCCATCAGGCGTTTGATGTTGCTCTGATTGATGGCGCCGAACGCGCCGACCACCATCGAAGCGACGGCGATCAGCGCCACCACCTGCTGCCAATGGGGAGCGAGCTCGCCGAAGGGGCCCATCATCAGCCGGACGAAAAGGCCGAGCGCGGCGATCTTGGGCGCGACCGAGAAAAAGGCGGTGACCGGCGTCGGCGCGCCTTCGTAGACGTCCGGCGTCCACATGTGGAACGGAACCGCCGAGACCTTGAAGGCGAGCCCGGCCAGGATGAACACCAAGCCGAAGACGACCCCGAGCGGGGGCCTGTCGGCGCCGAGGTGGCGGAACAGTTCGGCCAACGCCTCGAAGTTAGTGCTGCCGGCGAAGCCGTAGACCAAGGAACTGCCGTAGAGCAACATGCCAGAGGCGAGCGCGCCGAGGACGAAGTATTTGAGTCCGGCCTCGGACGCGCGCGAATCGTCGCGCTGGAACGTGGCCATGACGTAGAGCGGCAAGCTCTGCATTTCGAGGCCGACGTAAAGCGACATCAAATCGTTGGCCGAAAGCATCATCATCATGCCCGTGACCGCGAAGACGACGAGGACGGAATACTCGAATCGACCCGCACCGTGGCGGACGAGGAAATCGCCTGTCATCACGAGCGCCGCGGCCGCGCCGGCCAGCACCAGAACCTTGGCGAAGCGGGTGAAGGCGTCGACGACGAACAGGCCGCCGAAGGTGAGCGCGCGGTCCTTGCCGAGCGCGACGACCACGACCAGGGCGACGAGAAGGATCGCGAGCGCCGCCCAAGCGGTGCGTCGAGCGGCGCGGGCCTCGGCCGCGCCGTCGCCGTCTTTCTGGAACACGCCGTACATCAGGAGCGCGAGCCCGCCGAGAGCCAGCAGGATTTCCGGAAGCGCGGGCGTCAAATACGGAAGGCTGGCAAGCGGCATTCGCGTTCCTCCTATTGCGCCCTGGCCAATTGCGGCGAGGCGGCAACCGGAGCCACCGGCAAGTTCGCCACCCGCCGGCCCTCGTCCACTTGGCGCACCAAGTTTGCGGAGGAAACGTGCATGATCTTGAGGAACGGAGCCGGGAAGATCCCCATCCAGAACACCAGCACGACCAGGGGCGCGAACACCGCGATTTCGCGCGCACTCAGATCGCCGATGCGGGCCAGCGCCTCTTTGGTCAGGCGGCCGAAGATCACGCGGCGATAGAGATAAAGCATGTAGACAGCGCCCAGGATCACGCCGGTCGCGGTCAGCGCCGCGACCCAGGCGTTGACCTGGAACAGACCGATCAGCACCAGAATTTCGCCGACGAACCCGCTGGTGCCGGGCAGCCCGACCGACGCGAGCATGAAAACCATGAAGGCGAACGCATAGGCCGGCATGCGGTGGACCAGGCCGCCGTAGGTTTCGATGTCGCGCGAGTGCGTCCGGTCGTAGACGACGCCGACGATCAGGAACAGGGCGGCGGAGACGACGCCGTGGCTCAGCATCTGGAAGATCGCGCCCTCGATCCCCTGAAGGGTGAAGCTGAAGGCGCCGGCGGTGACAAACCCCATGTGCGCGACCGAGGAATAGGCAATCAATTTTTTCATGTCCTCCTGGGCCAACGCGACCAGCGAGGTATAGACGACGGCAATCACGCTCAAGGCGAAGATCAGCGGCGCGAACGCTTCGCTCGCCGCCGGCAGCATCGGCAGCGAAAAGCGGAGGAAGCCGTAGCCGCCGAACTTCAGGAGCACGCCGGCCAGGATCACCGAGCCCGCGGTCGGGGCCTCGACGTGGGCATCGGGCAACCAGGTGTGCACCGGCCACATCGGCACCTTGACCGCGAACGAAGCGAAGAACGCGAGCCAGAGCCACGGCTGCCACGACACCGGCAAGCGGTGCGCGAGCAGGCGCGGGATATCCGCCGTACCCGCGTCGGCATAGACGGCGAGCAGCGCGACCAGCATCAGCACCGAACCCGCCAGCGTGAAGAGGAAGAACTTGAAGGCGGAGTACACCCGCCGCGGCCCGCCCCAAACGCCGATGATCAGGAACATCGGAATGAGCACGGCCTCGAAGAAAACGTAGAACAGGAACAGGTCGAGCGCCGCGAACATCCCGACCATCATGGTTTCCATGACCAGGAAGGCGATCATGTATTCGCGCACGCGGTCACGGATCGCTTCCCAGCTCGCGAGCACGCAGATCGGGGTCAAGAGCGTCGTCAGCAGCACGAATAGGACCGAAATGCCGTCCACGCCGACGTGATAGGCGATGTCCAACCCGGGCATCCATTCGGCCCGCTCGACGAACTGGAAGCCGGCGCTTTCGGTGTCGAAACCGAACCAGAGAAAGAGAGAGAGCAGAAACTCGATTCCGCTCGTCCACAGCGCGACGCTGCGAACGTTGGCGGCGACGACCTCGGCCTCGCCGCGGATGAACAGGATGAAGGCCGCGCCGACCAGCGGCAATATGATCAAGAGCGAAAGGATGGGAAGTTCGAACATCGCTTGCGGCCTATCCCACCTGTCTCAAGACATACCAGGTGATCAGCCCGACGACGCCGATCAGCATGGCGAAGGCGTAGTGATA
>MIAC01000163.1 GCA_001830475.1 Rhodospirillales bacterium RIFCSPLOWO2_12_FULL_67_15 | reverse complement strand
CGCGCGGGTTGGGCACCATGCCGCACGCGCTGATCGGCTACGCCGGCTCGACGGTGCGCGCGGCCGAGATGTTCGCCGAAACCTTTCCCGGCGCCGACATGACGGTGCTGGTGGACTATTTCGGGCGCGAGGTGACGGATGCGCTCGCCGTCTGCCGCCGCTTTCCCGAGCTGGCGGCGGCGGGCAAGCTTTCGGTCCGGCTCGACACCCACGGCGGCCGTTTCGTCGAGGGGCTCGATCCCCAGGCGTCCTACGCCGTGCTCGAGCGGCACGCGCCGCTCGCCGTGCGCCGCTACCGCAGCGACGCTGAACTCAGGCACCTGACCGGAACCGGCGTCTCGGCGGCGGCCATCTTCCATGTCCGCGAGCGCCTCGACCAGGCCGGCTTCAATGCCGTGCGCATCGTCGCCTCGTCCGGCTTCAACGTGCAGAAGTGCAAGGTCATGGCCGACGCCGGCGCGCCGATCGACGTGATCGGCACCGGCTCGTTTTTGCCCGAGAACTGGCCGGAAACCTACGCCACCGCCGACATCGTCGAATACGACGGCGTCGCCTCGGTCAAGACCGGGCGCGAGTTCCTGCTGAAAAAGGAAGACGAAAAGTAGGAAATATTCAGCGCCCGTGAATCCGCGTCATCGCCTCGGCGACGGCGCGGCATTTGTCGATGCCGTACTTCCGCGCGAAGAGCGTGCGCGCGTCCGCGGTCGCGACCGAATCCTTGATTTCCGCGAACAAAGCGCCGAGCAAGTCGCGGAACGCGGCTTCGCCGAGTTGCCAGGCGGCTTCTTCGGGCGAAGCGTTCGCGGGCGCCGGGCCGAGATGCCCGTTGACGATGGTCAGGAACCAGCGCGCGCGCTTGTCGTAATCGGCGAAGTAAGCCGCCATGGCGACGAGTGCGTCGAAGGCGAGCGTCGCCGCCTCGGGTTCGGCGTAAAGATCGGGCCAGGCGAACTTGCCGCCTTGCGCCTTGCTGATGCGCTCGACGATGATGCGGCAATGCTCCTGGTAGGCGTCCAGGACTTGGCGCCCGAGCATCATCTCCACCGCCATGAAGAATCCCGGCAGCACCCGGCGCGGGCTCAGGTTGCCGCTCGCGGGGCCACGCGCGAGCAGATGTTCGAAGCGTTGCACCAGAAGCCGGTCGAAGGGGTAATTGCGGTTCTGGGCGAACTTGGCGCGTTCGCGCGCGCGCCCGTACGCCTCGAAGGTCAGCTCGAAAGCCTGGCGCAGCGCGGCGGACTTGTTGTGGAAATCGGCGGCGAGGCGCTCGAGGTCGGCAAGGGTGAGGGCTCCGCCCAGCGCCTCGGCCTCGTGGCGCAAGCGGTCGATGAACGCCATCACCACCGTTTCCGCGAGCGCGTGGCCCTGGCCGGCGGGGGTCGAGAGGTCGAATTGGGTTTTTGCCGCCGGCCGAGACGCGAGCGCGGCCTTGGACGTGGCCGCGATCCGGCGCGGGCTCATGCCGCGGCCGGTGATCGGTGGTTTCAGGATCGCCGTGAGCTTGGCCATGTCGATTGATCCGACCGCTTGACCTCCTACAATAGCCTTCTCCCCCCGCTTTTTCCACCGACGGCGGTCAAAGACCCGCAAGCCTTCGTTGACAGCGTTCCGACCCGGCGCATAGGTTTCCCGAGGATTTACGCCTTTTTTCGGCCGCCCTGTCCATGCCCGACCTTCTCACCCTCGCGCTTGCCCAGACCAATCCGATCGTCGGGGATGTCGCGGACAACGCCGACGGGATTCGCGCGGGCCGCGCGACCGCGCGCGAGCAGGGCGCGGATCTCGTCGTCCTCGGCGAACTCGCCATCGCCGGCTATCCGCCCGAGGATCTGGTGCTCAAGCTCTCCTTCCTCGAGGCGATCGAACGCGCGGTCGAAAAGCTCGCCGCCGAAACCGGCGACGGCGGGCCGGCAATAATCCTCGGCGCGCCGTGGCGGATCGAGGGCGCGCTCTACAACGCCGCGTTGCTGCTGGAAGGCGGGCGGATCGCGCACGTGGGGCTGAAGCACGAGATTCCCAACTACGGCGTGTTCGACGAGAAGCGCCTGTTCGCCGCCGGGGGCTTACCGGAACCGCTGTCGTTTCGCGGCGCCCGCCTCGGCCTGATGGTGTGCGAGGACATGTGGTTTTCGGCGTGCGCCGGCGCGCTTCGCGCGAAGGGAGCGGAAATCATGATCGTCCTCAACGGCTCGCCCTTCGAAACCGACAAGCCGGGAATTCGGCTCGCGCACGCGCGGACGCGCGTGGCCGACACCGGTTTGCCGCTCGCCTACGTCAATTTGATCGGCGGCCAGGACGAACTGGTGTTCGACGGCGCCTCGTTCGTGCTCGGATCGGACGGCGATATCCTGGCCCAGGCGCCGTCGTGGCGCGAACACCTGCTTGTCACCCGCTGGCGCAAGGCAGTTGGCGCCTGGACCTGCGCGGCGGGCGAGATCGCGCCCGAGCCCGATCCGGTCGCCAACATCTATGGCGCGCTCGTCACCGGCCTCGGCGACTACGTCAACAAGAACATTTTTCCTGGGGTGCTGATCGGGCTTTCGGGCGGGATCGACAGCGCGCTGACGGCGGCGCTGGCGGTGGACGCGCTCGGCGCCGACCGGGTGCATTGCGTGTTGATGCCGTCGCCCTACACGTCGCGCGACAGCATCGAGGACGCAACCGAGGTCGCGCGCCGGCTCGGCTGCCGCCTCGACACGATTCCGATCGTGCCGGCGATGGAAGCGTTCGAGACGATGTTGCGCGAAACCTTCGTCCAGCACCCGTCCGACACGACCGAGGAGAACATCCAGGCGCGCGCCCGCGGCATCACCCTGATGGCGCTTTCCAACAAGTTCGACTACATGGTTCTTTCGACCGGCAACAAGTCGGAAATGTCGGTCGGCTACGCCACGCTCTACGGCGACATGTGCGGCGGCTTCGCGGTGCTCAAGGACGTCTACAAAACGACGGTCTACCGGCTCGCCGGCTTCCGCAACGCGCACCGACCGCCCGGCGCGCGGGGACCCGAGGGCGAGGTGATCCCTCCGCGGGTTTTGACCAAGGCGCCGTCGGCGGAACTGAAGCCGAACCAGACCGATCAGGATACCTTGCCGCCCTACGAGGTCCTCGACGGGATCCTCGAGTCCTTGATCGAGCGCGAGCGCGGCGTGCGCGATACGGTCGCCCAGGGCTTCGACGAGGCGACCGTGCGGCTCGTCTGGCGGATGCTCGATCGCGCCGAATACAAGCGCCGCCAGGCGCCGCCCGGGGTCAAGATCACCTCGCGCGCGTTCGGCCGCGACCGGCGTTATCCGATCGTCAACGGCTTCACGGATCATCCCTGATGGCCGGCATCTGCGTCCGTTTCGCGCCGAGCCCGACCGGGCTTCTGCACGTGGGCAACGCCCGCATCGCGCTGGTCAACTGGCTGTTCGCGAAGGCCGCCGGGGGGACCTTCGCGCTCCGCCTCGACGACACCGACGTCGAACGCTCGGACCCCAGGTTCGCGACCGCGATCGAGCGCGATCTCGCCTGGCTCGGCCTCGCCTGGGACACCCGCATCCGCCAGTCGGAGCGGCTAGCCGACTACCGCGCCGCGCTCGAACGCCTCAAGGACGCGGGCCGCGTCTACGCCTGCTTCGAGACCGCGGACGAATTGGAATTCAAGCGCAAGAAGGCGCTCCGCGCCGGCCGGCCGCCGATCTACGATCGCGCCGCGCTCAAACTAAGCGCGATCGAGCGCGAGGCCCTGATTGCCGAGGGTCGCCGGCCGCATTGGCGATTCAAGCTCGACGAGGGCGCGATCACCTGGGACGACGCGGTGCGCGGACCGCAGCGGTTCGAGGGCGGGAACCTTTCCGACCCGGTCGTGGTGCGCGAGGACGGCGCGTTCCTCTACATGCTGCCCTCGGTGGTGGACGATGTCGCACTCGGCGTCAGCCACGTCATTCGCGGCGAAGACCACGTGGTCAACACCGCGGTCCAGATCCGGATGTTCGAGGCGCTCGGCGCGCGTGCGCCCGCGTTCGCGCACCTGCCGCTCTTGATGGACGCGAAGGGCGCGAACCTGTCGAAGCGCCTCGGCTCACTCAGCCTCGAATCGCTCAGGGAGTCGGGGATCGAACCGATGGCGGTGAACAGTTTGCTCGCGCGCCTCGGCACCGCCGACGCGATCGCGCCGGTTTCCAGTCTCGCCACGCTCGTCGAAGGCTTCGAGCTTGGCCGGTTCGGGCGGGCGAGCCCGCGCTTCGATCCGGACGAGCTTTCCCGCCTGAACGCCCGGCTTCTGCACGCGATGACGTTCGCCGAAGCCGGGCCCAGGCTCGCGGCGCTCGGGCTTGCGTCCGCCGACGAACGCTTCTGGCGCGCGGTGAGATCCAATCTCGAACGGTTTTCCGAGGCGAAAGTCTGGCACGACGCCTGTTTCGGCGACGTCCCGCCGCCTTCGGCCGAGATGCGCGAATTTCTGCGCGTCGCAGCAGGGGCGTTGCCGCCCGAACCCTGGGCCGAAGATACCTGGGGCGCCTGGAGCCGATCGGTCGGCGCGGCGACGGGGCGCAAGGGAGCCCAACTCTTCCGCCCGCTCCGGCTCGCGCTGACGGGGCGCGAACATGGACCGGAGATGAAGGTTCTGTTACCTCTCATCGGCCGCGCGCGGGCCGAGAAGCGCCTCGGCGCGGCGTGAGCGGAATCCGATTGCCCCGTGACCCTCGTCCTCCACAACACCCTTTCGCGGCGCAAGGAGCCCTTTCGGCCGCTCGATCCCGCGCGCGTCCGGATGTACATCTGCGGCCCGACGGTCTACGACTACGCCCACATCGGCAACGCCCGCCCGGTGGTCGTCTTCGACGTGCTGTTTCGCCTGCTCCAGCGGCTTTACGGCGAGGATCATGTCGTCTACGCGCGCAACATCACCGACGTGGACGACAAGATCAACGCCGCCGCGAAGGAGTCGGGCGAATCGATCCGCTCGATCACCGAACGCACGGCGCAGGCGTTTCACCAGGACATGGAAGCGTTGAACACGCTCCCGCCCTCGCTCGAGCCGCGCGCGACCGAGCACATCGCGCAGATGATCGCGATGATCGAGCTTCTGATCGCCAAGGGCCACGCCTACGTCGCCCAAGGGCACGTGCTGTTCGGCGTGCCGACGTGCGCGGACTACGGGCGGCTTTCGGGCCGCAACCGCGAGGAGATGATCGCCGGCGCCCGGGTCGAGGTCGCCCCTTATAAGAAGGACCCGGCCGACTTCGTGCTGTGGAAGCCCTCCGATGCCGAAACGCCGGGCTGGGAAAGTCCCTGGGGCCGGGGGCGGCCGGGCTGGCACATCGAGTGCTCGGCCATGAGCGAGGCCTATC
>MIAC01000162.1:5918-6344 GCA_001830475.1 Rhodospirillales bacterium RIFCSPLOWO2_12_FULL_67_15 | reverse complement strand
GCCGGGCGGTCGGCTCAAGGGTGTTCGCCAGCCGCTTCATCTCCTGCCGGATCAGGCTTTCTTCCTGCGCGCGTTGCACGCGGTCCCGGAACGTCAGGCGTTCAAGTTCCAGCGCATTGCGGCGGAACACCTCGACGGCTTCCGCGATCCGCCCGATTTCGTCGGCCCTCTCGGGGACATCTGCCAGCACCGACGTGTCGCCGCGGGCGAGCGCGCGCACCGTTTCGGTTACGCCCGTCAGCGGGTTGAACGAGCTTTGCAGGTAGCTGTAAAACCACGTCAGGATCGCCGCCAGGGCCAGTAGGGTAACGGCACCGGTGATCCACAGAACCAGGGCCCGGCGTTCCACGTCGAACGTCACGTCGCTGACGACATGGACCGTACCGATCACGTTGCCGGTCGCGTTGCGAATCGCGGTCGGCACCA
>MIAC01000162.1:0-5704 GCA_001830475.1 Rhodospirillales bacterium RIFCSPLOWO2_12_FULL_67_15 | reverse complement strand
TATGCTTGCAACCGCGACCAGCACGCCGCTCGGATGTTGGGCGATCCCGGTCACGGCAGCGGAGGAGCGTTCCGTCATTTCACTGAAAACGGCGGCCGCGTCGATCAGCGGCGTTTCGGCCCGCAGACCGTCGCTGGATGCGACCAGTTGCGCGTCTTTTCCGACCAGATCGATGCGCGTCAAAGCCGTCACCTTCTCCGCATCCTTCATTATTTCGACGAGCCGGGCCGAGGCGGACGCCGCGTCCGCCCTGCGGCGGGCACTATCCACGCCGGGATCATTCACCACGACACGGGCCTGGCGCACGAGCGGAATGGACGCGATCTCGATGCTGCGCACCCATGCCGTGTCATGTTTCTCCCGAATCACCGCGCGATATTGCTGATCGATCAGCGAGACGATCAGCGCCGCGGGCAGGCCGATGATCGCCATCAAAAGCAGCGAGGCGGCGGCAAACACCAGGACGATGCGGGCCCGCAGTGACATTGCGCTATACCGTGTCCGCGTAACTGAGCATGCTGAGCGGGGGGTAGAAGCGCAGCGTATTCGCCGTGCGCATGTTGATGATGAACGAAAAGCGGTTCAGCGTCTGGACCGGGATCGCCTCCGGCTTCATGCCGCGCAGTATCTGCTCGGCCTTGAAACCGGTAAACTGGCCGATGCTGTAGTAGCGGCACACCAGCCCGGCGAGTCCGTTTGCGAATCGGATGAAGCGCTCGGTGGCGGCGAAGGTCGGAAGCCGGACCTCGAGCGCCGCATTGGTCAGCGCGATCCGGTTCACCTGCAGGGTGGTGCCCGTCGGAATATAAAGCCAGTCGGTCTGCTGCCGCTTGAGAGCCTGTGCGAGTTCCGGCAGGCTTTCCGGGATCAGCGCCTTCGCGGCGTTGAGGGGGGCCTGCATGGCGAGCAGCTCGAAACCGAAGGGACCGGACGCCTCGCGCAGCGCTTTCACGGTCAGCACCGAGCTCGATTCGGCGGGGCTGTAGATCACGCCGATGCGCTTGAATGCGCGATAGGCGGTCATCGTGTTGAGCTGGGTCTTGATCGGGGCAACGTAGACCGTGCCCGTCGCGTTGCGGCCGGGCCGTTCAAGAGACTGCACGATGCGATTCTCGACCGGCTCCCCGACGATGTTGAAGACGACGGGCAGGTCCGTGATGTGTAATTTGGGATCGGGCGCATTCCACGGGCCGAGCGCGGCAACCGCGTTCTGCGTTCCCCAGATATAGACGAGATCCGGCCGCAGGTCCTTGGCCTCGCGTACCATCTCAGGGATCGCGGACCGCTGCTGCTTGGCATCGCGGACGATGAGGTCCACCGGAATTTCCCGCGCCGCGAAATAATCGCGGAAACCGTCGCAGGCTTCCTCCCATCCGCGGAACAGCATCATGTAGATGCGAAAGGGTTTGTCCGCGGCGAGCGCTTTGCCGCTCAGGCCCAATAGCGCGCCGGCCGCGGCGGAAGTTTTCTGCATGAAGGCGCGGCGGTCCATCATGGGATTTGCCTGTTTCCCAAGTTGGCAGCGGGACCCTTCAGCAGGCCCTCGATCAGGAGGAAGACTACAGCGGTCGCAACTGACAGGCCCCCCAGCGCGATGATGGCGTGGGAGTAGCCGAATGCGCTCACCAGAATCGCGGCGATCACCGGCCCCAGCGCGGCTCCGACGAACTCAGCCTGGGCGATTACCCCGGACAGTGTCGCTGGAGCCTTCTCAGCGGCGTCGCGCTCGAATAAAGGGGCGGCGAGAGAACGCATGGGTGCCGAGGCGATTCCCTGGCACAGCCCCATGATTACGAGCGCCACGATCAGCGCGGCAACCGGTTGCATGACGCCAAGGGCGACAGTCCCAAGGCCAGTGAGGATGCCGGCCCACGTGATCTGGCTGGCGGCAGTTCCAAACCGGTCTGACAAACGTGCGCCGAAGTGAACGGCCAGGAGCACTGCCAGGCCGTAGATCATCATGATCCGGCCGATCACAGGCTGGCCGGCACCGAGTTCCGACAGAAACAGGGGAACGATGTATAACAGCAAGCCCGTCAGGACGATTTTCGCGGGCATAGCGCCGAAAATCACAATTGCCGCAACGCGGGGATTGCGCAGGACCCCCAGCGTTGAGCGTAGCGCGCTGCTGCGGCCGGCCGCGGCAATTTTCGGTTCCATATAACGCCAGACCAGAAACGCTGCGACCACCACGAGCCCTGCGGAAACCAGATAGGTGGCGCGATAGCCGATGCGATCCGCAAGCATCGCGCCGATGGCGGTTCCGCACACGGCCCCGGCCATAGCCGCCGGGATAAAGACCGATATTTCACCCGTGCGCCGGTCAGGATTGGGAAGAGATGCGAGATAGCCCCAGCACGCGATGGCGATAAGGGCATATCCGATTGCGGTCACGCAACGCCACAGCAGAAAGTCGGGAATTGTTGTCGTCTGGGCCGCCATCACGTAACCGATAATGGCCGGAACGCTCCCGAGCATGATGATCCAGCGTGTACCGAGGCGATTGACCAGGATCCCGCCGAGCGGAGCGCTTGCGGCAACAACCGCGAAAAAGACGGAAATCGGCAACCCGATCAGCACACCTATGGATAGGCCCCAGTCAGGCGCTTGCAGCGTCTTCGCAAACAGCGGAATGAACGAGGCCGAGAGCTGCTCGGCAAAGGCGTAGACGAAAAGCGGTGCGCGGGCGATCGCCGGAATCGGTCCCGGGCGCTCGAGTTGCGCGGTCTCGGGGGCGAACTTGAGGTCGCGGCCCACGGCGTCGACCACTCGCCGGGCGCGCGCAGCCAGCGCCGGATTGACCCGCGCAAGCTCGTCTGCCTTCCAGCGCAGGCGCCGCCATTGGCCGTTGACCTGGTCGATGATAGCGTTCAGGGCGATGAGGTGATGTCCGGCCTCGTCGCGCATCGCGATCGCTGCACGACGCGACCAGTCGCCTTGGGCCAGTTTCTCCGACATGACGCGGATCAGTCTGACCGGCGTCATGATCGAGCGGCCGGTCAGGAAGGCGAGTATTTCAACCGCCGTCAGCAGCGACACCAGGAGAATGATGAGGATGTCCCAGCGGGTCTCGACCGCCAGATCCGCGATTCCCGAGCGGTCGACTCCGACGTTAAGCCAGCCTTGGACTTCCCCCTGAACGACGATCGGCACTGCCGTGTTCATGACGCGCCCGAGGTCGAAGACCCGCACGCGCGGTGTTTCGCGTTTTTCACCCAGCGCAAGCGCCGCCGGGCCGGCAAGCGAAATGGTCCCCTGGTTCACGGCTTCGGTGTACAACACGGTGTTGCGGCCTTTGCCGAACAGAACCTTGCCGGTGGCGTCGGCAAATAGCAGATAGTCGAACCTTTTTTGCGCTACCAGTGTGGGCGCGAGAAATTCCTCCACCCCCACCAGGTCTTCCGGGCGGATGCCGAGCTCGATGGCGCGGGCGAACTGCGCGGCCACCGTGCGGCCGACCACTTCGGCTTCGCGGTTGAACTCGGGTGTGATTTCGCGCTCGTACAGATTGTGCGCAAGACGGGAAGTGACAACCGCGTTCGCGATCAGGACGATCAATGCGAACGTCAACAGAGAAAAAGTAAATGTTTCTTCGATACGCAGCTTGCCGCGCTGGTTTCTGGTTGTCATTGGCGCCGCAGACCGGTTCTTTCCAACAGACGCTCGCCGCGGCTCAACCGGGCGAACACGCGCTGCGCGACCGGCGCGAGCTCATCCGTGCGTTCGGCCGGTGCGGCGCGCTCGTCCGCGGCGTTCGCATCCCTGGACCCTGGGGCGGCCGCATCGGCAATCGCGCGCACGCTGTCGGCGAGCGCGCGGCGGGTGCGCCTCACCAGCAGCCACACGCCAAGGATGGCCAGCAAAGAGCCGATCCCGTTGACGAGCACGGCTTCGGATGTCATGGCAACGAGAATGGACGTGGTCTTGCGTCCGACCACGTCGGGGTCGTAGCGCAGCACGATTCCGCCGATTTCCTTCTGGAAGTTATTTACGATAGGCGCGCCCGCGATCCACTCCTCGCCGCGGCTGAAACGCCAGCCTTCCGAGACGGCGTGGGCCGGACGCCACGCCGGTGGAATCGCCTCCCCGATGCGGGAGCGGTCGGTATCGAAGATGATGCGGCCGGACTGGTTGAAGACCGCAATCCGCAGGATGGTCTTGTCCTGCGCGTTGCGGCGGTCGATCACGGTCTGGATGTTTGTCAGCACGTTGAGCGGCACGCCGAGATCGATTCCCGCCTCGACGGTGGAACGCAGGTCGGAGACGACGAACTGGTAAATGCCGGCGCTGTGGTTCTCCAGCAGGCTCCGGAACTTCAGGTAGTTGAGGGTGACCGTCAGGATGGCGGCCGCAATCACGATCCCGACGATCGTGGCCGACAAACGGACCGTGAGCGAGGCTCCAATCATCTCAGCGCGACCTGGTTACCGATCGGTTAAAGATAGCAGATTACGGGCGGCGATGACGCTCGATCAGACTCCCTGCGTGTACGAAGCAAGCGCCGAGGGAGACAGTTCGGCCAACGCGCCTCGCACGCTGTCGTAGCAGCGGATCACCTTGGAGAAATTGGCGATTTCGAATACCGCTTTTACACCGGGCTGAAGTGCCGCCAGCGCGATGACCCCGGCTTGGGTCTTGGCCCGTTTCTGCGCCACCAGCAAGACCTGAAAGCCGACGCTGCTGATGTACTCGATCGCGGAGAAGTCCAGCACGATGACATGGCCGCCCGGCTTGCATTGCTCGAGATGCGGCTGCAGGGCGGTTTTGAAGCCGTCGGCGGTGGTGCGGTCGATCCGGCCCGATGCTTTGAGCACCAAAGCATCGCCGATACGCTCTTCAATGAGTTGCATGGCTGTCTCCTCGCTAATGAGTTACCGGCTGCCCTCGCCGCGGGGCATTGCCGCGAAACGCCATTCTAGATCAATTTCGTGCAGGCAATGGCGCTTGACCCCCGAAAACCGGCCCGGGCCCGCCATGACACCGGAATCACGGCCGGGTCAAAAAATCCTCGATGATGGCCGCGAGCTGCGCGGGCTGGTCGTGATGCATCATGTGGCCGCAGTCGGCGAGCGTGAATTCGCGAAAATCCCTGAACGCGGCTTTGCGCTCCGCGAGTTGCGCAGCGCTGTCGGCGCGCCAGCCGGGCGCTTTGGAATCGGCGCCGGTGATCCACAGCACCGGCGCGCTGACGCGGCGCCAGCACGCGAGTATCTCCTCGATGCGGCTCAACACCGGATTCACGATTTTGTGCCTGGGGTCGCTGCGCAGCACCACTTCGCCGGGCGCGATCTGCTTGGCCCAGTGCAGTGCGAGAAAGCGCGCAGGGTCGTCAGTGAGCCGCGGATTGTTTTGCCGCAGGCGCGCGGCGACCGCGTCGAATGATGCGTAGGATTTGAAAGCGGGCGGATCGCGCAATTCCTTGAGCCACTGCTCGTAACGTGCGGGTGCTTTGCCCGCTGAGGTGCGCCACGAGCCGAAGCCCTCCATCGAAATCAGTTTCGCGACACGCGCCGGGCGGATGCCGGCGTAATTGCAGGCGACGTTGCCGCCCATGCTGTGCCCGAGCAGGTTGACCGGAGCATCCGGCTGATAAATTTCCAGCAGCGCGTCGAGATCGGAGTAGTAATCGGGGAACCAGTAACCGTCGCGCGCCCATTCGCTCAAGCCGAAACCGCGCCAATCCGGCGCGATCACGTACCAATCG
>MIAC01000161.1 GCA_001830475.1 Rhodospirillales bacterium RIFCSPLOWO2_12_FULL_67_15 | reverse complement strand
GGCGTCGCACATCTTTAAGCCGCGTTCCGTGGGCGAGGGCATGGGGCGGACCTGGTATGCGCCCTGGAGCAACGGGTCCGCTTACGCGTTGCCGATCCAAGTCGGCGCCAAGATGACGCAGATGGAAAATCGCATCGTCTTGACCCGCTTCAAGGACGGCTACGGCCCTGTCGGTGCCTACTTCCTGCACCTGAAGACGCACACCGAAAACGCCTATGGCCAGGAATACGAGTCGAAGTGGTACGAGGACACCAAGGCTTTGGTGGGCGAATACATCGACCATCACCCGGTGCCGACGTGCCTGCGCAACCACGCGATTCTTAGGGAGATCGCGGCTGGTCGCGGGCCCATCCGCATGGTGACCAAGGAGGCCTTCAAGGACCCCCACAAGGAGACCATCGGCTGGGAGAACTTCCTGGGCATGACGATCGGGCAAGCGGTCGTCTGGGCGTCGCAGAACATCGACCCCAAGCATACCAATCCCGAGCTGACCACGTCGGAGCCCTACGTCATGGGTTCGCACGCCACCTGCTCCGGCGCGTGGGCGAGCGGACCGGAAGACTGCGCCCCCGCGGAATATCAGTGGGGATACAACCGGATGATGACGGTCGACGGCCTGTTCGGCGCCGGCGACACCATCGGCGGCACCGCCCACAAGTTCTCGTCAGGGTCCTTCGCGGAAGGCCGGATCGCCGGCAAGGCGGCGGTCAGGTACGTGAACGACATGGGGAAAAACGGGCCTCAGGTCAGCGAACAGGAGTACCAGGATCTCGAACAGGTCATCTTCCAGCCGATGGAGAATTACCGGATCGGCCGCAACGAGATCGTCGCCGGAACCGTTTCGCCGAGTTATCTTCTGCCCATTCACGGTCTTCAGCGTCTCCAGAAGATCATGGACGAATACGTCGGCGGCATCAGCACCATTTACATGACGAACGATGTGTTGCTCAACCGCGGACTCGAGTTGCTGGGCATGCTGAGGGAAGACATGAACAGTATCGGCGCCGAAGACCTTCATCAGCTTCAGCGAACGTGGGAGCTGCACCACCGGCTTTTGACCTCGGAGACCGTGACCCATCACACGCTGTTCCGCCAAGAAACGCGGTGGCCGGGGTATTACTATCGGGGCGATCATATGAAGCTGGATGATAAGAATTGGCATTGCTTCACCTTGTCCCGCTACGACCGGAACACCGGCGAGTGGAAAATGGAGAAGGCGCCGGTCCACCACATCATCGACTGACCGGGCTGACCGGCCGATGCCGACGTTCGTATGGACCGACAAGTGCGACGGCTGCAAGGGCGGCGAAGTCGCCGCCTGCATGTACATCTGCCCGCACGACCTGATGAAGCTCGATGTCGCGCGGATGAAAGCCTACAACCAGGAGCCCGAGCAGTGCTGGGAATGCCAGTGCTGCGTCAAGGCGTGCCCGCGGCAGGCGATCGAGGTCCGGCCCGGCGCGGACTTCGTGCCGATGGGCGGCGCCGTGATTCCGCTCCGCACCGACAACGCCATCCTGTGGACGATCAAGTTCCGCGACGGCGAAGTGAAACGCTTCAAGTTCCCGGTGCGCACGACCCCGGTCGGCAGCATCGACCCCTACGGCAACAAGCCGGCGGCGGGCAACTTGAAGGATCAGCTTCTCTTCACCGAGGCCGGCAAGTCCCTGCCGACCATCTGAGCGGCGCGCGACGACCCGCCTGAACCGAGGTTCGCCGCCGTCCTGTTTCCCAGGCGGTGGAGGGCACTCCCGAGACACGCGAAGACTTTCCCATGGCAGAAGAATACACCTTCAAAAACCCCGAAATCGTCGAGATTTCCACCGACATCCTGATCATCGGCGGCGGCATGGCCGCTTGCGGCGCCGCGTTCGAGGCGCCCCGCTGGGCGCCCCCGGGCACCAAGATCATCCTGGTCGACAAGGCGGCGGTCGACCGCTCCGGCGCGGTGGCGCAGGGGCTATCGGCCATCAACACCTACATCGGCAAGGACAACACGCCCGAGGATTACGTGCGCATGGTCCACGCCGACCTGATGGGCATCACGCGGGACGATCTGGTCTACGACGTCGGCCGCCACGTCGACGACAGCGTGTATCTGTTCGAGGAGTGGGGCCTGCCGATTTGGAAGGACAAGGGCTCCGAGGGCGTGGCCCTCAAGGACGGCGGCAAGCCGGTTCGCTCGGGCCGCTGGCAGATCATGATCAACGGCGAATCCTACAAGACCATCGTCGCCGAGGCCGCCAAGAAGGCGCTCGGCATCCGGAACATCTTCGAGCACGTTTTCATCGTCAAGCTGCTGCTCGACAAGAACGAGCCCAACCGCCTCGCCGGCGCGATCGGGGTCTCGGTCCGCGATTACAAGGTCTACGTCTTCAAGTGCAACGCGGCGCTGCTCGTCGCCGGCGGCGCGGTCAACGTGTTCCGCCCGCGCTCGCTCGGCGAAGGCATGGGCCGGACCTGGTATCCGGTGTGGAACGCCGGCTCGACCTACGCCATGGCGGTCGAGGCCGGGGCGGAAATGACGATGATGGAAAACCGCTTCGTTCCCGCCCGCTTCAAGGACGGCTACGGCCCGGTCGGCGCCTGGTTCCTGCTCTTCAAGTCGAAGGCGACCAACGGCTTCGGCGAGGACTACGTCAAGAAGAACGCCAACCTGCTGGCCGAATTCGCGCCCTACGACAAAGCGGCTACGGTGCCGACGTGCCTGCGCAACCACGCCATGCTCAAGGAGATGAAGGAAGGCCGCGGGCCGATCCTGATGGACACGCCGTCGGCGATGAAGGCGCTGGCCGAGAAGATGACGCCCAAGGAGGTCAAGCACCTCGAAGCCGAAGCCTGGGAGGATTTCCTCGACATGTGCATCGGCCAGGCCGCGTTCTGGGCGGGCATGAACATCCGCCCCGAGGAGACGCCGTCCGAGCTGATGCCGACCGAGCCCTATTTGCTCGGCAGTCACTCCGGCTGCTGCGGCATCTGGGTTTCGGGCCCCGAGGACTTGAATTCGCCGGCCGAATGGAAGTGGGGCTACAACCGCATGACCACGGTGAAGGGCCTCTTTTCCGCCGGCGACGGCGTAGGCGCCTCGGGCCACAAGTTCTCGTCGGGCTCGCACACCGAAGGCCGCATCGCCGCCAAGAACATGGTCCGCTTCGTCGGCGACAACAAATCCTTCAAGCCCGAGTTCAAGCAGGATTTGAAGGCAATCATCGAGGAAATCTACCGCCCGGTCCGCAATTATCACGAGCACAAGGACAAGACCACGGCGGAAGACGTCAATCCCTTCTACATCCTGCCGAAGATGTTCCAGATGCGCCTGCAAAAGGCGATGGACGAATACGTCGCCGGCGTCTCCACCTTCTACCAGACCAACGGGATATTGCTGAAGCAGGGCCTCCACCTCCTCAATATGCTGAAGGAGGACAGCGTCAACATGCGCGCCAAGGACCTGCACGAACTGCTGCGGGCGTGGGAGAACTATCACCGCCTGCGCACCGCCGAGGTCCACCTGCGCCACATCATGTTCCGCGAGGAAACCCGCTATCCCGGTTTCTTCTACCGGGCGGACTTCCCGAAGCTGGACGAGGCCAACTGGCACTGCTTCGTCAATTCGCGCATGGACCCGGATACCGGCGAATGGACGTTGATGAAGAAGCCCTGGGTCGGCCTGGTCGAGCATACGACCATGAAGAAGGCGGCGGAGTAAAAACCGGCGCGTTTCCGCCAACTTCGCGTAAACCGGGGGGCGCCGTGTACTTGCACGGCGCCCTTCGCGTCTTTATGTCATAAGAACAAGGTTCCCATGAGCGCACCGAGCGAAAACGACAGCGAAGGTCCGATCGCGCCCGAGCACGAAATGAGCGAGATGGCGGAGCAGATCGCGCGCCAGCAAGCGAAACCGATCGAGGTCCAGATCTTCGATGGCATCCGCACCGACCGCGGCAGTCCGGTGCTGCCGGTTCGCCTGATGGCCGACGACATGTTCGCGTTTCGCTGCCACAAGGGCATCGGCTGCTGGAACAAGTGCTGCCACGATACCGACATCACCCTGACGCCGATGGATATTCTCCGGCTCAGCCGACGACTCGAGCTCCGGCCGCGCGACTTTCTCGCCCAATATACCCTGCCTGCGATCCACGAGCAGTCGAACCTCCCGGTCGCCAAGCTCAGGATGCGGAGCGCGGGCGGCGGCGCCTGCGTCTTCATGCACGAGGTCGACGGTTGCACCGTCTATCCCGACCGGCCCGCGACCTGCCGCTACTATCCGCTCGGCTTCGCCACCGTGAAGCTCCGGGATTCCGAAGGCAAGGCGGACTTTCATTTCCTGGTCAAGGAGCCCCATTGCCTCGGCCACGAGGAATCGAAGCTCCAGTCGGTCGACGCGTTCCGCCGCGAGCAGGGGGTCGTGGACTACGACCGGGTCAACCGCGGCTGGATGGATATCCTGATGAAGATGGTGTCGTGGCGCACGCTCGGCGGCCCCGGCGGCAAGGACGTCGCGCCGCAGACCCAGAAGATGTTCTTCATGGTCTCGACCGACGTCGAGGCGTTTCGCGATTTCGTCTTTAAGACCCGCTTCCTCGAAACCTATCAGATCGACCCGGAGATGACGGAAAGGCTCAAGGTCGAGGACGAGCTTCTCCTCGCGCTCGGTTTCGACTGGATGAAGAACGTCCTCTTCAACGAGCCGACCATCGCGCTCCGCGAGGACGTCTTGCACCAGGCGATCGCCCAGAAGCGCGAGGAAGTGGGCGGCGGCTAACGCTTCGCCGCCTCGGCACAGCGATGAAGGTCGTCTTTCAATACGACGCCGGACCGGGCTTGCGCCGCCGGCTCGAGGCGCTGGCCGCCGAAGGGTTCGTGGTCGTGCCTTGCGAGGAAACGGACCGGACGCGGTTCCGCGCCTTGCTCGCGGACGCCGACGTGCTGTGGCACATCCTGATGCCGATCACCGCAGAGGTGATCGCCGCCGCGCCCAAGCTCCGCTTGATCCAGAAGGTTGGCGTCGGGGTCAATACCATCGACCTCGCGGCGGCGAGTGCGCGCGGGATCGCGGTCTGCAACATGCCCGGCACCAACAGCCGCGCGGTGGCGGAGATGACCCTGTTGTTGATGCTGGCGGCGCTGCGAAAAATTTGCTGGTTCGATCGGAAAACGCGCGAAGGCCGGGGCTGGCCGCTCCCGCCTGAAATCCAGGACGCCCTCGGCGAAATCGCGGGCCGGACCGTCGGGTTGGTGGGCTACGGCGCGGTGCCGAGGCTGCTCGCGCCGGTGCTGCGGGCGATGGGCGCGAAGGTTCTTTACACCGCGCGGACGGCGAAGCCGGACGCGGTCGCCGAGTGGCGGACGCTCGCCGATCTGCTCGCCGAGTCGGACGTGGTATCGCTGCACGCCGCCCTGAGCGAAAAGACCGAGGGCCTGATCGGGGCGCAAGCGCTCGCGCGGATGAAACCGGGCGCGGTTTTGGTCAATACCGCTCGCGGCGCGTTGGTGGACGAACCGGCGCTCGCGGCGGCGCTCCGGTCGGGGCGGCTCGGCGCGGCCGGGCTCGACGTGTTCGCCGCCGAGCCGGCGGGACCCGGCCATCCGTTGTTTGCGCTCCCCAACGTGGTGCTGGCCCCGCACGTCGCCTGGCTGACGATGGAAACCCTCGAGCGCAGCCTCGCGGTCGCGGTCGAGAACTGCCGCCGGTTGCGGGCCGGAACTCCGTTGCTGCATCGGGTCGTTTGACCGCCGAGATCGCCCTTGACGCCTGCGGGGTCGGGCGGGCATATCGGCCATTGCGCGGCGCGCCCGGCGGCGCAGGCCGCCCAGACCAAAGACCGGGCGCCAGCAACGCCGCCGGGTCTTTGAGTTTTGGCGCATGCGCGCCCGGGGGCGTCGATTTCAGGGGAGGGAACAGCCGTGGCGGCACCGCATTTTCTGGTTCACAACGCCAAGGACACGGTCGGCGTGGTGGTGGTCGAAGGCGTCAAGGCCGGGAGCACGCTCACCGGCTGGGTGATGGAGAGCGACGCGACCATCAAGGTGAAGGCGCTCGACCCGATCCCGCTCGGCCACAAGCTCGCGCTCAAGAACATCAAGAAGGGCGACACGATCGTCAAATACGGCCACGACATCGGCAGGGCGCTCGCCGCCATCGGCGCCGGCCGGCACGCGCACGTTCACAACATGAAGACCAAGAGGTGGTGACATGGCAACCCGTCGCAAGGGCGCCGGCTTGAAGCCGGCCCGCGATCTCAAGGACCTGACGTTCTGGGGGTACAGACGCAAGAACGGCCGGGTCGGCGTCCGCAACCATGTCATTATTCTGCCGCTCGACGATCTCTCGAATGCCGCGTGCGAGGCGGTCGCCAACAACATCAAGGGCACGATGGCGCTGCCGCATCCTTACGGCCGGCTCCAGTTCGGCGCGGACCTCGAGCTTCACT
>MIAC01000160.1:8237-8550 GCA_001830475.1 Rhodospirillales bacterium RIFCSPLOWO2_12_FULL_67_15 | reverse complement strand
GAGGCGGGGGTGCGCATGGTGCTCCGGAAGGAAACGCCGGCGGGCGAGATTCCGCCGCTTCCCACCTTTTCGATGGGCGGCGCGATGGTCGATTATGCCGACCGGGAAGCGCTTTATCGGGCGATGGACGACGAAGACGACCCATTCGCGCTCTATCGAACGACAAAAGAAGATAAAAAATAGTGTTCGTCGTCGATACCAACGTGCTGGTCGACGCGGCGGATCGAGATTCCCGCTTCCACGACCCCTGCCGGAAGCGGATCGAAGACTGGCGGCGCCGGTCCTCTCCCTGGTTTCTTACCCTGGGCACCTG
>MIAC01000160.1:4791-8201 GCA_001830475.1 Rhodospirillales bacterium RIFCSPLOWO2_12_FULL_67_15 | reverse complement strand
GCTCAAGAAACCTTGGCGGATTTCCGAAGCCTGGGGGTTCATTGCCGGAATCCTGGCCTCGCCGGGGGGGTCGTTCCTGGTTCCGACCGATCGGCACACGAGGGTGGCCCGGGAGGTGTTCGCGGAAATGCCAGGAATCGCAGGCAATCTGGCCCACGACGCGGCGACCGCGGTGCTCATGCGCGAGCACGGAATCAAGACCATCTACACCCGGGACGCCGACTTCCACCGCTTCCGGTTCCTCGAGGTCGTGGACCCCACGGCTTGAGCAAAGACTATTTTCTTTTATAGATAAAAATTCTTGACACAGGCGATATAATAGGATATAAGTCTTATTATCCCGTCATGGCCGGGCCGCCGCGATTAGCGGCGAAACCCGGCCATCCACGGCTTCTGTCCCACGGGACTAGAAAGTCGTGGATGCGCGGGACTTGGCCCGCGCATGACGACCGAGAAGCCCCATCCGAAAGGGGAGCAAATGATGAGAAATGATAAGCTTTTATGAGAAAATCGCGTCGATTCAGGGGTGTTTTCTGGAACATCAACGGGTTAGATCGTTTTTCCTTGTTGAAACCCCCCATCGGCTTGCGCGAAGCCGCACTTGATCTGGCCATGAACACCAGATGACCCTATAAACCGCCCGCAATGACAAACATGACAAAAACCCCGGCTACGAGACACGTCCGGATCGGGGAGGTCGCTTTCGGCAACGACCTGCCGCTCGCCCTGATCGCGGGCCCGTGCGCGTTGGAAAGCCTGAATCACGCCCTAGAGATGGCAGGTAAGCTTAAGGAGCTTTGCCGCTCGCTCGGGGTCGGCTTCGTCTACAAGACCTCCTTCGACAAGGCCAACCGCACCAGCGGCAAAAGCCCGCGCGGGACAGGGCTTTTGGGCGCGCTCCCGGTCTTCCGGGAAATCCGCAAGAGGATCGGCTGTCCGGTCATCACCGACGTCCACGAACCGGATCAATGCGCCGAGGTGGCGAAGTCGGTGGATGCGTTGCAGATCCCGGCTTTCCTTTGCCGCCAGACCGATCTCCTCGTTGCCGCCGGCAAGACCGGAAAACCGATCAACGTGAAGAAGGGTCAGTTCCTCGCGCCGTGGGACATGGCCAACGTCGCGGCGAAAATCGAAGGCGCGGGGAACAAGAAAATTCTCCTTTGCGAGCGGGGGGTGAGCTTCGGCTACAACACCCTCGTCGCCGACATGCGCGCGCTGCCCATCCTCGCCCAAACCGGTTATCCGGTGGTCTTCGACGCCACCCACTCGGTCCAGCAGCCGGGCGGGCGTGGGACCGCTTCGGGCGGCGACCGGCGCTTCGCCCCGGTGCTCGCCCGCGCTGCCGTCGCGGTCGGCGTCGCCGCGGTTTTTCTCGAAACCCACCAGAACCCGGACAAGGCTCCGAGCGATGGACCAAACATGCTTCCATTCAAGCAGTTAAGGGACGTTCTTGGACCCATAATCGAGCTCGACCGCCTGGCGAAGAAAAATCCGGTGAAAATCTAAGTGTCGCCTTTTGGATAATTCGTTAACTCATTGTATTTTTTCAATTAGTTTGCCAATAGATCATGCCGATCTTGAGGATAACCGGGTAACAACGCAAAATGTCAACAATTGTCACTATCGTCGGCCGGGAAATCCTCGATTCCCGGGGCAATCCCACCGTGGAGGCGGACGTCGTGCTGGCGAGCGGGGCGATGGGCCGCGCGGCGGTGCCTTCGGGCGCCTCCACCGGCAGCCACGAAGCCCATGAACTCCGTGACGGCGATAAGTACCGTTATGGCGGCAAGGGCGTGCGCAAGGCCGTCGCCGCCGTGAACGGGGAAATCTTCAAGGCCCTCAAGGGCCTCGATCCGGCCGACCAGGGTCGGGTCGACCGGAGCATGATCGAGCTCGACGGGACTCCGAACAAAGGGCGCCTCGGCGCCAACGCCATCCTCGGCGTCAGTCTCGCGTGCGCCCGCGCCGCCGCCGCCGACCGGGGGATGCTCCTTTACCGCCACATCGGCGGCGCGGACGCGAACACGCTGCCGGTGCCGCTCATGAACATCGTCAACGGCGGCGCGCATGCCGATAATCCGCTCGATCTCCAGGAATTCATGATCGCGCCGGTCGGCGCGCCGACGTTCGCGGAAGCGTTGCGCATGGGGGCCGAGGTCTTCCACGCGCTCAAGCAGGCGCTCCGCGACGCCGGCCACAACACCAACGTCGGCGACGAGGGCGGGTTCGCCCCGGGCTTACGCAATGCCGACGAGACCTTGGGTTTCATCGTCAAGGCGATCGAAAAAGCCGGATTCAAGCCCGGCGAGCAGGTCGCGTTGGCGCTCGACCCGGCTGCGAACGAATTCTTCAAGGACAAGCTCTATCATCTTGAAGGGGAAGGAAAAACTCTTGACGCAGGCGGGATGGTGAAGTTCTACGAAGCCCTCGTCGCCCGCTATCCCATTCTCTCCATCGAGGACGGCTTGGCCGAGGACGATTGGGAGGGATGGAAGGCGCTCACATCCGCGCTCGGAAGCCGGATCCAGTTGGTCGGCGACGATCTGTTCGTGACCAACCCGACCCGGCTCCGGGACGGGATCGCAAAAGGGGTCGCCAACGCCATCCTGGTCAAGCTCAACCAGATCGGGACGCTGACCGAAACGCTGGAAACCGTGGATATCGCCCGGCGCGCCGGCTACCGCTCGGTGATCTCGCACCGTTCCGGGGAAACCGAGGATTCGACCATCGCCGACATCGCGGTCGCGACCAACGCCGGGCAGATCAAGACCGGCTCGCTCTCGCGCTCCGACCGGCTCGCCAAATACAACCAGCTGCTGCGCATCGAGGAAGAACTCGGCGCCGCGGCGCGCTATCCCGGCCGTTCGGCGTTCGCGCGCGAGCGGGCGATTCCCCGCGCGCATTAAATGGTGCGACCCTACCGGGGCGCGCGGGCGTAACTTTTCGTTAAGACCTGGTCGGCGAAGATCGGGGGGTAGGCAGAAGCCGGGCTCGAGATCTTTGCGCCATGAATCTGATCGTCGAGCTGCGCAATCGCGCCCGCCATGTCGTCGGCCCGATGCTGGGCGTAAGCGCGGTGGTTTATTTTGCCTATCACGCCGTCAACGGCGATCGCGGGCTAATGGCTTGGCTGGAGTGGAAGGATAGGGTCGCGGCGGCCGAGGCCGCGGCGGAAACGATCGGCCTCCAGCGCCAAAAGATCGAGGGTGGGGTCCGCCTGTTGCACCCGGAGAGCCTCGATCCCGACCTGCTCGAGGAGCGTGCCCGGATCATGCTGAACTATGCCTACGAAGGCGACATCGTGATTCTGAATCCGGGAACGGAACCGCAAAAGCCAGGGCCAAAGGACGAAAGAAGGAGCATCCGATGAGCACCATCGCCGAGGGACTGGAAGCCCCGTACTACATCGC
>MIAC01000160.1:0-4768 GCA_001830475.1 Rhodospirillales bacterium RIFCSPLOWO2_12_FULL_67_15 | reverse complement strand
CGAACACGGAGCGCGACGCGGAGGCCGTCGGCCGGATGATCCGGCTCGCCACCCGGGCCGAGGGCTTCCTCGGGCTCGAAACCGCCAACCGCGACGACGGCACCGCCGTCATGCGTTCCTACTGGCAAACGGCCGAGGCGCTCGACCGCTGGAAACTCGCTTGCGACCGGACGCTCGCGGAAAGCTTCGGCTTGCAATCGTGGTATAACGCCTTCGGGCTTTCGGTGAGCAAGATCGAGCGCCATCCGCTCTTCAAGTGGATCCGCCGCGCCGCCTGAACCGCGTGCGAATTTAACCATTAACTCAGATCGAGTTAATTTCAAAGACTTGGCTTGTGCGGCCAGAGTCGGAATGTAATATTCTTTCCTGAAGACGGGATGGAGAAAGTTTGGCGCGCTTGCGCGCGGGCCGAAACTGGGTCTCGTCCGATCGAGGGAGGACTTCCGACCATGGCCAAGGCCCCCACCAAGGCGGCCAAGGCCCGCTCCGGGAATGGGGGAGCGGGCGAAAGCGCCCAACCCGACCCCGCGCCGGCCGAACTGCTCGAATACTACCGCCAGATGCTGCTCATCCGCCGCTTCGAGGAGAAGGCGGGGCAACTTTACGGCATGGGCCTGATCGGCGGCTTCTGCCATCTCTACATCGGCCAAGAAGCGGTCGTCGTCGGGGCGCACTCCACCGCCAAGCCCCAGGACACCGTCGTTACCAGCTACCGCGATCACGGCCACATGCTCGCCTGCGGCATGGACCCCAAAGGCGTTATGGCCGAACTCACCGGCCGCCAGGGCGGCTATTCCAAGGGCAAGGGCGGCTCGATGCACATGTTCAGCCGGACGAAAAACTTCTTCGGCGGCCACGGCATCGTCGGCGCCCAGGTCCCGATCGGCACCGGGCTCGCGTTCGCCCATACCTACAAGGGCGACGGCGGACTCTGTTTCACCTATTTCGGCGATGGCGCGGTCAATCAGGGCCAGGTCTACGAATCCTTCAACATGGCCCAGCTTTGGAACCTGCCGGTTCTCTACGTCATCGAGAATAATAAATACGGCATGGGGACCTCGATCGAGCGTTCTTCGGCGACCACCGATCTCTTCAACCGCGGCCAGGCGCACGGGATTCCCGGCGCGGCGGTGAACGGAATGGACGTCGTCGCCGTCCGTGCCGCCACCCTCAAGGCGGCGGACCACGTGCGAACGCAAGGCCCCTTCATCCTGGAGATGAAAACCTACCGCTACCGCGGCCACTCCATGTCCGACCCCGCCAAGTACCGGACCAAGGAGGAAGTCGCGCAGATGCGGAAAGAGCACGATCCCATCGATACGCTCCGCGATCGGCTGCTCGCCGCCGGCGTCGCCGACGAGAACAAGCTTCGCGACATCGACCGCGATATCAAGGCCGTCATCACCGAGGCGGCCGAGTTCGCCCAACAGAGCCCCGAGCCCGACGTTTCCGAGCTCTACACCGAAGTGCTGGCGGCGGGGTGACGCGATGGCTGTTCAAGTTCTGATGCCGGCGCTGTCGCCGACCATGACCGAGGGCAAGCTCGCCAAGTGGCTGAAGCAGGAAGGCGAGGCGGTGAAAAGCGGCGATCCGATCGCCGAGATCGAAACCGACAAGGCGACCATGGAGATGGAAGCCGCCGACGACGGCGTCCTCGGCAAGATCCTGGTGGCCGAAGGCACCGAAGGCGTCGCCGTCAACACTCCGATCGCGGTCATCGTCGCGGAAGGAGAAAAGGTGACGGCCCCTTCGGCCGTCATGCCCGCGAAAGCGGGCATCCAGGCCGAACCGGCCGCGGAAACTGGACCCCGGCTCTCCCCCAGGACCGAAGTCCGGGGGTCGGCCGGGGTGACGAAAGCCGCCGAAAAAACTTGGACCGGCCCGACCGGCGCCCAGAGCGTGCGCGAGGCGCTGCGCGACGCCATGGCCGAGGAAATGCGCCGCGATCCGACCGTCTTCCTGATGGGCGAGGAGGTCGGCCAGTACCAGGGCGCCTACAAGGTCAGCCAGGGGCTCCTGGATGAATTCGGGCCGAAACGGGTGATCGACACCCCGATCACCGAAATCGGCTTCGCCGGCCTGGGCGTCGGCGCGGCCTTCGGCGGCTTGAGGCCGATCGTCGAGTTCATGACCTTCAATTTCGCCATGCAGGCGATCGATCACGTCATCAACTCGGCCGCCAAGACGCTTTACATGTCCGGCGGGCAGATGGGCTGCCCGATCGTGTTCCGCGGGCCCAACGGCGCCGCCGCCCGGGTCGGCGCCCAGCACTCGCAATGCTACGCCAGCTGGTACGCCCATTGCCCGGGGCTCAAGGTGGTCGCGCCGTGGTCGGCCGCCGACGCCAAGGGGCTATTGAAGGCCGCGATCCGCGATCCCAATCCGGTGATCGTGCTCGAGCACGAAATCCTCTACGGCCAGAGCTTTCCGGTTCCGCAAGAAGCGGATTTCGTCGTTCCCATCGGCAAGGCGAAGATCGAGCGCGAGGGCACCCACGTCACCATCGCCGCGTTCTCGCGCATGGTCGGCGTCGCGCTGGAAGCAGCCCAGATGCTCGCGGGCGACGGCATCGAGGCGGAAGTGATCAACCTGCGTTCGCTCCGGCCCTTGGACGTGGACACCCTGGTCGCCTCGGTCGCCAAGACCAACCGCATCGTCAGCGTCGAGGAAGGCTGGCCCGGCTTCGGCGTCGGGGCCGAGATCGCGGCGCTGATGATGGAGCGCGCCTTCGACCTCTTGGACGCCCCGGTCGTGCGCGTCGCCGGGGCCGACGTGCCGATGCCCTATGCCGCGATCCTGGAGGGGTTGGCGCTGCCGAAAGCCGCCGACATCGCCAAGGCAGCGCGCGACGTGTGCTACCTCTGAGGCTGCCATGCCGATTTCGATTTTGATGCCGGCGCTGTCGCCGACCATGACCGAGGGCACGCTCGCCAAGTGGCTGAAAAAGGAGGGCGAGGCGGTCAAAAGCGGCGAGGCGATCGCCGAGATCGAAACCGACAAGGCGACCATGGAGATGGAAGCCGCCGACGACGGCGTGCTCGGCAGGATTCTCGTCCCCGCCGGCACCGCCGGGGTCAAGGTCAACGCGCCAATCGCGCTCCTCTTGGAGGAGGGCGAGGACAAATCCGCGCTCGCTAAAGTCTCCGCCCCGAAGGCGGCTCCGGCCCCGGCCCCGGCGACGCTTCCGGCAACGCCCAAACCTGCTCCCGCCGCCCCGGCTCCGGCCGCGCCGGTTCAAGTGCCTGCGCCCGCGCCGAGCGCGGGCCGCATTGCCGCGAGCCCGCTCGCCAGGCGGCTCGCCAAGGACGCGGGGATGGATATCGCCCGCGTCGCCGGCTCGGGCCCGCACGGGCGGATCGTGCGCCGCGACGTCGAGGCGGTCGCCCAGGGCAAGCTGCCGATGCTCGCTCCCGCCGCGGTTCCGGCCAAGGCCAAGGCGCCGCCGATCGACACCTCGATGCCCTTCACCGAGGTTCCCAACACCACCTTCCGCAAGGCCGTCGCCCGCAGGCTTTCCGAGGCCAAGCGCGACATCCCGCATTTCTATCTCGGCGTCGATTGCGAGCTGGACGCGCTTTTGAAGCTCCGCGCCGACCTCAACGCCCGCGCGCCAGAGGGCGAGGGGGCCTACAAGCTCTCGGTCAACGATTTCGTCGTCCGCGCGGTCGCGCTCAGCCTGCGCAAGGTTCCGGCGGCGAACGCGACCTGGACCGACGAGGCGATCCGGCTTTACCAGAACGTGGACATTTCGGTCGCGGTGGCGACGCCGATGGGGCTGATCACGCCGGTGATCCGCCGCGCCGACACCAAGGGCTTGGCCGAGATTTCGCGCGAGATGAAGGCGTTGGCCGAGCGCGCCCGGGCGGGCAAATTGAGGCCCGAGGAATACACCGGCGGCGGGTTCACCATCTCGAACCTCGGCATGTATGGGATCAAGTCGTTCGCGGCGATCATCAATCCGCCGCAGTCGTGCATCCTGGCCGTCGGCGCGGGCGAACAACGCCCGGTGGTCAGGAACGGCGCGCTCGCCATCGCGACCGTGATGACCTGCACGCTCTCGGTCGATCACCGCTCGGTGGACGGGGCGGTCGGGGCCGAGTTCCTCGCCGCCTTCAAGCCGATGATCGAAGACCCGACGACGATGCTGCTCTAGGAAAGGGAACCAGACCGTGACGGGCGTATTCGATCTTGTGGTCGTCGGCGGCGGGCCCGGCGGCTACGTCGCCGCGATCCGCGCCGCGCAACTGGGCCTCAAGACCGCGCTGGTCGAGCGCGAGCACTTGGGCGGCATCTGCCTCAACTGGGGCTGCATTCCGACCAAGGCGCTCTTGCGCACCGCCGAGGTTTACCACTTGATGAATCACGCCGGCGAATTCGGATTGTCGTGCAAGGATGTTTCCTTCGACGCGCAAGCGATCGTGAAGCGCTCGCGCGCGGTCGCGAGCCAGCTTTCGGGCGGCGTCAAGCATCTGTTGAAAAAGAACAAGGTCGCGGTGTTCGACGGCCACGGCAGGCTCGCGGGCAAAGGCAAGCTCAAGGTGACCAAGGCCGACAAGACGACGGAAGAAATTGCCGCCAAGCACATCATCCTCGCCACCGGCGCGCGGGCGCGCCAGCTTCCCGGACTGGAATCCGACGGCAAACTGGTCTGGACCTACAAGGAAGCCATGGTCCCGCAGGCGATGCCGAAGTCCGTCCTCGTGGTCGGCTCGGGCGCCATCGGCATCGAGTTCGCGAGCTTTTATCGCACCCTCGGCGCGGAAACGAC
>MIAC01000159.1:18693-20612 GCA_001830475.1 Rhodospirillales bacterium RIFCSPLOWO2_12_FULL_67_15 | reverse complement strand
TCGGCCGATGTATTAACATCGCCCTTCGCGCCGCGCCTGGCGGATCGCCTCGCCACGGCGCAACGCAGACGATCCCAGTTATCGGGATAGGCTCTTTAAAAGGGTTTTTCCGTGCCCGCCCGCCCGCGCCGCGCCCGTGTCCTTCCGCCCCGCTCGCTCGCGGAGATCGGGCGCGCGCTCGCCCGCCTGCCGGGCCCCGACGCCAAGGCGCAGATGCGCGCCCGCGCCCGCGAGCCCCATCTCACCAAGCCCCGGGGCGCGCTCGGGAGACTGGAGGAACTCGCCCACTGGGCCGCCGCCTGGCAGGGCCGGCACCCGGCCCGGATCGAGCGGATCGCCGTCCGGGTCTTCGCCGCCAACCACGGGGTCGTGGCGCAAGGCGTCTCGCTCTACCCGGCCGAGGTGACGGCGCAAATGGTCGCCAACTTCGCAAAGGGCGGCGCCGCCATCAACCAGCTCTGCCGCGCCGCCCGGGCCGAGTTGAAAGTCGCCGCCCTCGACCTCGGCCGCCCGACCGCCGATTTCACCGAAGCCCCGGCGATGACGGAAGCGGAGTTTCTCGCCGCGTTCGCCAGGGGATTCCGCGCCGTGCCGGACCGGGCCGATCTCTTGTGCCTGGGCGAGATGGGGATCGGCAACACCACCGCGGCCGCCGCCGTTTGCCACGCCCTCTTTGGCGGACGGACGGTCGCCTGGGTTGGCCCGGGAACCGGGCTCACGGGCCGGGCGCTCAAACACAAAGCCCGCGTGGTCGCGAAAGCCGTCGCCCGGTACCGCCAAGCCGTTGCGGCGAACCCGCTCGATGCGCTCCGCTGTCTCGGCGGGCGGGAGATGGCGGCGATCGCGGGCGCGGTTCTCGCCGCCAGGTTTCGGCGCATCCCCGTCCTTCTCGACGGCTACGTCTGCACCGCCGCCGCCGCGCCCCTCGAAGCCGCGCGAAAAGGCGCGCTCGATCATTGCCATGCCGGGCACGTCTCGGCGGAGCCGGGGCACCGGCGGCTATTGGCGAAGCTCGGCCAAGCGCCGCTCCTCGATTTGGGCATGCGCTTGGGCGAAGGGACCGGCGCGGTGCTCGCGGCAGCACTCGTGCGCGCGGCCTGCGCCGCCCACGCCGGCATGGCGACCTTCGCCGAGGCCAAGGTCAGCGGGAGGAAACGGCCCCGGGCGCGGAAGCGCCAAAACCAATAGACCCGGCGGTGTTGCTCGCGCCCGGTCTTTCATGTGGGCGGCCTGCGCCGCCGGGCTACTCGCCCTGCCGGAGCAAAAGCCCGCGCACCCGGGCGACGTCGAACATCTTGAGGAAGAAGGCGGCGGCGAGCGCGCCGTAGACGGCATTCAGCGCGACCGCGCCGAGCATGAGATCGACGCGGAAGCCTTGGCCGAGCAGGACCGTGCGCATCCCTTCGAACACGTATCCGGTCGGCAGCGTCCAGGCGATCGTTTGCATCCAGCCGGGCAGCGTCGCCACCGGATAATAGATGCAGGCGATCGGCGCGATCAGGAACAGCACCGCCCAGCAGATGTTTTCCGCGCCGAGGCCGTAGCGCAGCACGACGCCCGAGACGAACAGCCCCACCCACCAGCCCATGACCAGGAGGTTGACGAAAAAGGCGTAGAGCGGCAGGCCGATGGAAAACACCCAGAAGCCGAAAAACGGCAGCGCCAGGACCATCGCCGGGATCACCGCCAAGAGCGCGCGCAAGGACCCGATCAGGACGATTGCAGTCATCATCTCGATGGGGCGCAGCGGGCTGACGAAGAGCTGGCCGAGATTGCGCGCCCACATCTCTTCGATGAACGAGAGTCCGACGCCGAGATTGGTGCGGAACAGCACGTCCCACAGCAGCACGCCGGTGATGAAAACGCCCGTCGCCTGCATGATCCAGGACGAATGGGCGACGAAGAAGTTGGTGATGAAG
>MIAC01000159.1:18562-18655 GCA_001830475.1 Rhodospirillales bacterium RIFCSPLOWO2_12_FULL_67_15 | reverse complement strand
GTCGACGATCCGGGGCCAGGAGCGGCGGAAGACGAAGGCGTGGCGGAGCCCCATCGCGCCCACCCGCCGCCAGGAAAACGCCTCCGCCGGCGG
>MIAC01000159.1:14095-18509 GCA_001830475.1 Rhodospirillales bacterium RIFCSPLOWO2_12_FULL_67_15 | reverse complement strand
ATGCCCGCTTGCGCGGGCATGACGGGAAAGAATCGCGTATCGGAGTCGGTACTCTCATGCCGCGCCCCCGGCCGCCGAGTCTTTTGTTTTTGGCGCCTGCGCGCCGGGGGGCCGCGTTCCTTCGCGGGCGATGGCGAGGAAGACCTCTTCGAGGGTGCGCCGGCCGTAGCGGCGGATCAGCTCGGCGGGCGCGCCGTCGTCCACGATCTTGCCCGCCCGCAACATCAGGACCCGGTCGCAAAGCCGCTCGACCTCGGCCATGTTGTGCGACGCGATCAGGAGCGTCGCGCCGGTTTCGCGGCGATAGGTTTCGAGCAAGCCCCGCACCCAGTCGCCGGTGTCGGGATCGAGCGAGGCGGTCGGCTCGTCGAGGAGAAGCAGACGCGGGCGGTTGAGCAGCGCCTTGGCGAGCGAAAGCCGGGTCACCTCGCCCGCCGAGAGCGTTCCGGTCGGGCGATCGAGCAGGGCTTCGAGGCCGAGCGCGGGCGCGAGCTCGGCGATCCTGGCCGCGACGCCAGGCACGCCGTAGAGCCGGCCGTAGACGATCAGGTTCTCGCGCGCGCTCAAGGTTTTCGGCATGTCGACGTAGGGGGACGAGAAGTTCATCAGCGGCAGCGCCCGGTAGCGATCGTCGACCATGTCGGCGCCGAGCACGCGCACAAGCCCTGAGGTCGGCTTGAGCACGCCGAGCAGCATGGCGAGCGTCGTCGATTTGCCGGCGCCGTTGCCGCCCAAGAGCGCGGTCGCCGAGCCCTCGGCGACGGCGAAGGAGACGCCGTCGACGGCGGTGACCGGACCGAACCGTTTGGCGAGATGCTCGACGACGATGGCGGAACGCGGGCTCATGCAACGGCGGGAGGAAACACGAAAAGATTGAAAGAAAAGGAAAAAATCGAACGGAACGGGCGGACTATCTGCCCTTCCCCTTGGGCGCGGGGGGCGGCGCCAGTTCTTCCTCCCCGCCTTCGCCGCCGCGATCGATCCGGCGCTTGATCTTGAGCAGCTCGCGCCGGCGACCGTCCTCGGCGATCAGGCTTTCGATGTGGCGGCCCTGATAGAGCTCGATCCCGACCGAACGGCCGAACTCGACCGCGTCGGCGGTGTCGCAGCGGCACAGCACCACCGTCTTGCCGCCGCCGTCCATCAACCGGCCGACGCGCGCGCGCCCGTCCGGTTTCTCGGCCATCTCCGGCGTCCAGAACAGCTTGGCCATGTCGGCGCCGAGCCGCTTGCGGTCGATGATGTCGAGCGTCTGGAAGGTCAGGCCGTCGAGGCAGACGCGGTAGCCCTTGTTTTGGAGGAACTCGCGCGCGAACAAATAGGTGCCGAGGTCGGAGAAGATGTCCTCTTTCTGCAATTCGATGATCAGGCTGCCGCGCCGGCCGGCGGAAACGTTTTCGTCGAAGGTCATGAATTCGGGCGCGAGCAGGGTGCGGACATTGACGTTGAAGCTGATATCGCCGCTGACCGTGAAGCGGTCGGTCTTGGCGAGCAGGGCGAGCATCCTTTTATCCAGCGTCTCGGTCAGATGCTGGAACAGCCACCGGTTGGAGGTGAGGTTGACGCCGGGGAGCAGCGTCTCGCGCAGATCCTTGATCGAGATGAACAGCTCGCTGAAAATCTGCGTCGGGGAGTTGTCTTCGTCCACCGTGCAGGCGAACTGGCGCCGGACCAGGTTGGAAAGGTCGGCGCGGAGCAGCGCCGTCTCGATGCGCGCGAGCACGTCGGGGGTCATGGGCTCGCCCTGCTCCTGGCGGTCCTTGAGGCGGGAGCGGGCGTCCTGGCGCGTCTTGTCCTCGCCGGCGCGCTTGGTCTCGGACTCGGTCACGCTGCGGGCGGCGTAGAGGATGTCGTCGTACTGGGTCGCCGCGTCCAGGATGGTCGCGAATTCCTTGCCCTCGGCGCCGTCCTCCGAAACCAGCGGGTCCTCGCCGAAGAGATAGCGCAGGCGCTGGACGATGGCGTCGACTTGCGACTGGATCTCGCCCTTGTAGCAGAAGAAAATGTCGCTGTTGCGCAAAACGAAGATCTGCCCGTTGGCGGCGCGCACGATCGGGTCGAAGTTGGCGGCCGCGGTGCGCAGGTGAGTGTCGCGGCGGTTATAGGGCCGAAGCAGCGAGAGATGGAGGTGCAGCGCCTTGCGTCCGGCCTTCACTTTCTCCAGCTGCTGGACATATTCGAGCAGCAGGGCTTCCTGGGGGCGGGGTGCGAGAGGAGCGTTGGCCATCGGATTGGTCCCTGACCTCAACCGGCGGCGGCGACAGTTTTGGTCGCGATCGCCTTGGCGAGCCGGTCGATGAAGTGCCCTTGGAAGCGGGTGACGCCGAGATTGAGCCCCCAGCGGATCGCCTGTTCGGTATCGACGCGGGCGAGGATGACCTGGTCCTTGCCGGTGCGGGCGACGGTCTCGCGCGCCGCGACGATGCGGCTGTCCTGGGTGTCGCTCGCGAATTCCGGGCCCCAGGCGATCTTGATGAAATCGGCCTTCAACAGGCTCGGGTCGAAGAAGTAGAGCGCGAGCGGGTTGATTCCGTCCACCAGCACGCGGTAGCCGCGCTTCTGCAATCCGTCCCGGGCGAAGGCGAAGGCGTTCATGTCGGCGAAGATGTCGATGATCTGCATTTCGATCACAAACTTGGCGGCATTGGCGCCGACCGCCTGATGAAATTCCTGGAAGTCGCGCCCGAGCACCGTGGCGACGTTCAGGTTCACGCTGACGGCGGCCGGCTGCGTGGACAGCTCGCGCTGGGCGACGAGGGCGAGCACTTTCCGGTCGATCACTTCGGTCAGATATTGGAACAACCACGGGCTGGAAAACAGATTGACGCCCGGCGCGATCCGATCGCGCAGCTCGTTCATGGCGATGAAATTCTCGCGGAAGAGCAGGGCGGCCTTGCCGCCGGCGCCGATCTGCACCGCCGGCTGCTCGCGGATCAGGTCGCTGATGCGGATGGCTTTGAGCTTGCGTTCGATCTCGCCCAGGTTCGCCGCCGTCACCGGCGCGCCCTTGGCGGCGGCGCTTTGCACGGTCTCGGCCCGGCGGGCGGTGGCGACGGCGGCGGCGAGAAGTTGCTCGGACGTGGCGTAAAAACGATCGTAGTCGTCCTTGCTGGCAAGGTCGTACCAGGAGACGAAGCGATCCTCCATCCCCCCTCCGGCCGCCTGCATCAGGGGATCCTCGCGGAACAGTCCGCGCACCTTTTCGATCGGCTCGTCGGTCTGCTCGACCGGCACCTTGTTGCAAATCAGGACGAGATCGCTATTGGCGAGCGGGTAGAGCGTGGACTGGGTGTTGACCACCAGTTGATCGAAAGAGCGCTTGGCGATATCGAGAAAGCGGGGCTGGCGGTTGCCCGCGCGCAACCGCGACAGGTGTAGGTGGGCGGCGAAGTGATCCTTGGGATCGTCGGCGATTTTGCGCAGGCGTTCGACCAGCATCGCCTCCTCGCCGCCGCCGGCTACTTGCGTCAGGTCTCTTTCCGCCATGGCATCGCTGTCCGTCGCCGGGCTATTCTGCTAGTCTCTGCCGGAGCCTAATAACACAACATAAATATAAGGATAAGTCCCGTCGGGAGGAGAGATATTCCGGTGAGCTTGGCGCTAATTCCTTTGCTTTGCGGGCCTCGCCCATGACCCGCCCCATGATCCGCCCATGAGCCCGCCGCCCAAGGAGCCCCTGCCCGGCCGCTATCGCCCGCCCGCGGACGCCGTTGTCTACGCCGTCGGCGACATCCACGGGCGCGCCGACCTCCTCGATCGCCTCCACGAAGCCATCGTCCGGGATTCAGTCCAACATAGAGCAAAGCGCCGGGTGATCGTCTATCTCGGCGACTACATCGACCGGGGAGCCGATTCGGCCGGGGTCGTGGCGCGGCTCCTGGGCGCGGGGCCGCCCGGATTCGAGCGGCGATTCCTGCTCGGCAATCACGATACGTTCCTGCTCGATTTCCTGGGCGGCGATTCCGCCGTGGCCGAGACCTGGATGTGGAACGGCGGCGCGGCGGCGCTGGCAAGCTACGGGGTTTCGCCGGCGCCGGAGGCTTACGCCCGGGACTGGCCGAAGTCTCTCCGCGCCGACCTCGCGCGCGCGCTTCCGCCCGCGCACCTCGCGTTCTTCCGCGCGCTCAGGCTCAATCATCGCGAGGGCGACATCCTGTTCGTGCACGCGGGGCTCAGGCCGGGCGTGCCGCTCGCGCGCCAGTCGCGCGAGGATATGCTCTGGATCCGCCATGAGTTTCTCGAATCGGAGTTCGACTTCGGCTGCCTCGTCGTCCACGGCCACACGCCTAGCCCTGAGCCGGTGATCCGCAGAAACCGCATCGGCGTCGATACCGGCGCGTGGAAATCGGGCCAACTCACCGCCGCCGTGCTCGCGGGCGACGAGGTCGCGTTCCTGCAAACCTGATCCGGCCGC
>MIAC01000159.1:8816-14050 GCA_001830475.1 Rhodospirillales bacterium RIFCSPLOWO2_12_FULL_67_15 | reverse complement strand
CACGACGCGCCTTACCCGAAGCTGGGTGAGGGGGGTGTTTCCAGTAAGCTGATTCCGCTATAGGGTCCGGGCGCGATCAAGGGGGTCTCATGCACTTGCGCAAGCGGGTTCTGGTCACGGGCGGCGCCGGCTTTCTCGGCTCGCATCTGTGCGAGCGGCTCTTAAAGCGCGGCGACGACGTGCTGTGCGTCGACAACTTCTTCACCGGCACCAAGGACAACATCGCCCACCTCGTCGCCGACCCGCACTTCGAGCTCTTGCGCCACGACGTCACCTTTCCGCTCTACGTCGAGGTCGACGAGATCTACAACCTCGCCTGCCCGGCCTCGCCGGTGCACTACCAGCACGACCCGATCCAGACCACCAAGACCTCGGTCCACGGCGCGATCAACATGCTCGGGCTCGCCAAGCGGGTCAAAGCCAAGATTCTGCAAGCCTCGACCAGCGAGGTTTACGGCGATCCCGAGGTTCACCCCCAGCCGGAGAGCTATCGCGGCAACGTCAACCCGATCGGGACGCGCGCCTGCTACGACGAGGGCAAGCGCTGCGCCGAAACGCTGTTCTTCGATTACCACCGCCAGGGCGACTTGCGCGTCCGGGTCGCGCGCATCTTCAACACCTACGGCCCGCGCATGCACCCGAACGACGGCCGGGTCGTCTCCAACTTCATCGTCCAGGCGCTCCGGGGGGAACCGCTCGCGCTGTTCGGCGACGGCCGGCAGACGCGCTCGTTCTGCTACGTCGATGATTTGGTGGACGGCCTGATCCGGCTGATGGACGCGCCCGACACCGTCACCGGGCCGGTCAACCTCGGCAATCCGGTCGAGTTCACCATCCGCCAGCTCGCCGAGACGGTGGTCAAGTTGACGGGGAGTTCGTCGCGCTTCGAATCCCGGCCCTTGCCCGCCGACGATCCGATGCAGCGCTGCCCGGACATCGCGCTCGCCGAAAAGACGCTGGGGTGGAAGCCGAAAGTGCCGCTCGAAGACGGGCTCAAGCTTACGATCGCCTACTTTCGCGACATGCTCGCGCGGTAGACGAGCCCGGCCCAGCCGCGCAAGGAGCCGGCGCCCTCGGACTCCGCCGCATCGCCGGCGAGCCATTCCCGGATCGGGACCTTGAACCCGGTCTTGGGGCGGGCGAACAAAGCGGGCGGCAGGGTTCCGGGAACCCGCGCCATGTCGATTTTGCCGGGCCCGCCTTCGCGCCCGAGCCAGGGCGCCAAGCGGGCGAACAGGGTCGCGTCCACCAGCGGCACGCGGATTTCGAGCGAATGGGCCATGCCCGCCCAGTCGGCGTCGCGGAGAAGCTGGTTCTTCATGTACCAGCCCATTTCGAGGGCCTGCACCTGGCGCCAGGGCTCGCCGATTCCGGCGACATCGGCGGCGAGGCGTTCCGGCAGGTTCAGCGCCGCCAGCCCCGCGCGCGCCAGATCGGGGTCCATCACCTCGGGCAACTCCCACGGCATGTAGAGCCCGCGGCGAAGCAGCCACGCGTCGGCAACGCTCGTGCCGTACTCGAACAGCCCCGCCCACTTGGGCCGGGCGAAGAGCTTGAGGAGGGGGGCTCCGACGACGCGCAGCGCGCGCCCGAATCCGCGCGCGCACGGCACGCCCCGAAGCGCGCCCGCGAGCCTGGGGACCTTCGCAAACGTGTCGTAGCCGCCGAACAATTCGTCGCCGCCGAGGCCCGACAACGCGACCTTGAGGCCCGCGGCCCTGGCGGCGCGGGCGACGAAATAGACGTTGACCCCATCGACGCTCGGCTGATCCATGGCGGCGAGCAGGTCCGCGCGCGCATTCGCGAAATCCTCGGGCTCGATCCAGACGACCCGGTGGCGCGCGCCATGGGCGCCGGCGACTTCGGCGGCGAGCGGAACCTCGTCCTCGGCCGTGCCTTGGAAGCCGCGGATGCCGAGGGTCACCGCCTCCAGCCCCGCGCCCCGGGTCTCGGCCGCGAGCGCGGCGAGCAGGCCTGAGTCGAGCCCGGCGGAGAGGAACACCCCGACCGGGACATCGGCGACCATGTGCCGGGCGACCGAATCGCGGAGCGCGGATGCGAGCGGCGGCCCGCCGTCTCCGCGCACATGGACGGAGTCGCGCAAGATTTCCGCGATCGAGAAGAACGGCCGCGGGGTTTCGACGCCACCCGCCGTCACGACGAGCGTATGCCCGGCGGGCAGCGCGCGGATGCTCTTATATAAGGTATGCGGCTCGGGCACGCTGCCGAGGAGAAAGAAACCCGCGTGCCCGGCCGGATCGGGCGCGGTGTCCTTGATTTTCCCCTCGAGCAGCGCCTTCACGGTCGAGGCGATGCGGATGGTGCCGCCGTCGTCGGCGTAATAGAGCGGCTTGATCCCGAACGGATCGCGCGCGAGCAGAAGTTTGCGCGCGCCCTCGTCCCAGAGCGCGAACGCGAACATCCCGCCGAGGCGGGCGACGAAGCCGGCGCCCTCGCGCGCATAAAGCGCGAGCAGAACCTCGGTATCGGAATCGGTCGCGAAGCGCTCGCCTTTCGCCTCGAGCTCGACGCGCAGTTCCTTGAAATTGTAGATCTCGCCGTTGTAGGTGATCCGGGTGCGCCCGCCGTCGCGCGCCGATAGAGGCGCATCTTTTGAACCGCGCGGGGATTCGCCCGCGCGCGCCATCGGCTGACGGGCGCGATCGGAAAGGTCGATGATCGCGAGCCGGCGATGGGCGAGCCCGACGCGGGCGTCCGGCGCGAGCCACAGCCCGGCGCCGTCGGGGCCGCGCGCGGCCATGGCCTCGCGCACCGCGAGCAGCTCCTCTTCCGCGACCGGCGGGGCCGCGGAGCCATAGGCGTAAAGGGCGGCGATTCCGCACATCGGAGTTAACCATACCCGGCCGGCGCGCCCGGCGGAACCCCAAGGAATGACAAGAGTTTTTGTCAATTTCGGCCCGGGAGGGTAAAACAGGTCCCCATGCGTCAAGTCATCCAGAGCACCCGCACCGGGCGCCTCGCGGTGCGCGAGGTGCCCGAGCCCAAGGTCCGCGCCGGACATCTCCTGGTGCGCACGCGCGCCTCGCTGATCTCGGCCGGCACCGAGCGGATGCTCGTCGCGTTCGCCAAGAAGAGCCTCGCCGGCAAGGCCGCCGAGCGCCCCGATCTGGTGCGGAAAGTGATCGCCAAGGCCCGCCGCGACGGCGTCGTCGCCGCGTGGCGCGCGGCGATCGCGCGCCTCGACGAACCGTTGCCGCTCGGCTATTCCGCCGCGGGCGAGGTCGTCGCGGTCGGCGAAGGGCTCGAAGGCCGCTTCGCCGCCGGCGGAAGCGTCGCAGTCGGCGGCGCCGGCGTCGCCAACCACGCCGAATTCAACGCCGTGCCCGCCAACCTCGCCGTGCTTATTCCCGAAGGCGTTGCCGACGAGCACGCCGCGTTCGCCACCGTGGGCGCGATCGCGCTGCACGCGGTCCGCAACGCGAATATCGCCTTGGGCGACGTCGTCGCGGTGATCGGCGTCGGCTTGATCGGCCAGCTCGCGGCGCAACTCGCCAGGCTTTCGGGTGCGCGCGTCGTCGCGCTCGATCCCGACCGCGCCCGGCTCGATCTCGCGGCCCGCCTCGGCGCCGAGGCCGCGCTCGACGCGTGCGAAGTCGATCTGGACGAACGGATCGCCGCGCTCACCCAAGGGCTCGGCTGCGATTCGGTCCTGATCGCGGCGGCGACCGAATCGGAAGAACCCTTCCGCACCGCCGCCCGCATCGCCCGCGACCGCGCCCGCGTCGTCCTGGTCGGGCTGACCGGAACCGCGTTCCCCTATGCCGAATTCATGAAAAAGGAATTGTCGATCGTCGCCTCGCGCGCCTACGGCCCGGGGCGCTACGATTCCGACTTTGAGACCCGCGGCGTCAAGTATCCCGAGGGCTGGGTGCGCTGGACCGAAACCGCCAACATGGCCGAAGTTCTCCGCCGCATGGCGCCAAAGGGCGAGCTCGACGTCGCCTCCCTGATCACCCACCGCTTTCCACTCGCCGAAGCCGCGCGCGCCTACGATCTCGTCGCCGGCGGAGGCGAAGCGAACCTCGGCGTCGTGCTGACCTACCCGGAGGCTTCCGCGATTCCGCGACCGGCGTTCCCCGAACCCCGAGCGAAGCCCCAACCGGGCACATGCGTCGTCGGCATGATCGGGGCGGGCGCGTTCGCGCGCGCGGTCCTGCTGCCGGAACTCAAGCAAATTCCCGGCGTCGTGCTCGATACCATCGTCGCCCGCCGGGGCGCCGTCGCCGAGCAGGGACGCGAGACCTTCGGCTTCCGCGCCGCCGCCGCCGACGAAGCCGCGGTGCTGGACAACCCCGCCATCAACGCGGTCGTCGTCGCCACCCGCCACGACAGCCACGCCCGCTTCGCGGCCCTGGCGCTCAACGCGGGCAAGGCGGTGCTGGTCGAAAAACCGCTCGCCCTCAGCTTCGATCAGCTCAACGAGGTCATCGCCGCCCGCGCCGCCGCCGCTTCCGGCGCCTTTCTCCAGGTCGGCTTCAACCGGCGTTTTGCCCCGCTGGCGCGGGAGCTGAAAGAGGAGCTCGCCAAGCGGCCGGGGCAAAAGCTCGTCACGCTCCGCGTCAACGCCGGTTCCCTCGAGCCGGGCGCGTGGGCCGCCGGAGCGGACGAAGGTGGCGGGCGCATCGTCGGCGAGGCGTGTCATTTCGTCGACCTCGCCCGCTTTCTCGTCGGCGAGAGGATCGTCGGCGTCTTCGCCGAGGCCGCGCCGCCGAAGCGCCCGGGGCAGCTCAGCGAGGACGCGGTCATCAGCCTCCGCTTCGCCGGCGGCAGCCTCGCCACCATCGCTTACGCCGCGACCGGCGACGCGCAGGCGGGGAAGGAGCGGATCGAGGCGTTCGCCGGCGGCGCGACCCTGGTGCTCGACGATTTCCGCGCGCTCGCGATTACCGATCGCGGCCGGACCGAATCGCGGCGCGACGGCGCGGCCGGCAAGGGCGTGGCCGAGGAACTGGCCGCCTTCGTCGCCGCGGTGCGCGCGGGCGGGCCCGCGCCGGTGGACGAGCAGGAGACGATCGAAACCTCGGCCGCCATCCTCGCGGCGATGGAGTCTTTGCGCACCGGCCAGCGGGTGAGCCTGTGATTAGAGCCTATCCCGTTCATTTGGAACCGGCTGCGTTGCGCCGTGGCGAGACGATCCGCCAGGCGCGGCGCGAAGGGCGATGCTTGAGCATCGGCCGAGCGGCGCAACGCCGCGGGCGCCCGCCACGGCGCAA